>WRCR01000267.1 GCA_009783865.1 Planctomycetaceae bacterium
CGTTATTAAAATAAACGCCTTTTCGTTGAATTATGGAGAAATAAATGGAAACCGATAAGAGAAGTATTTCTAAAGGCAGTAATACAAGGGAGTTAGGATAAGAATAAGAAATCCTGTCCTCTCCGCTCTATATTCCATAAAATGTGATATAATGCACATTTTCTATAGCCGTTCACCGGTTTTTTCCAACAGGAGATTCACATGCATACTATTGCCAGACGTTCATTTCTAGGAACTACAGCGGCTTTGCTGCCCGCCTTGTTATTCGCCAATGACAAAGCAGCACCCGATGCCGTTTTTTACAACGGAAATGTTCTAACCGTCGATGCCGGCTTCCGCCGCGTCGAAGCATTTGCCGTATTGCGAGACCGCATTGCCGCAGTCGGAACCTCGGCAGAAATACTCGCCCTTGCCGGAAATAAAACGCAAAAGATTGACCTGCAAGGAAAAACCGTGATGCCCGGTATTATCGACTCACACGCTCATCCGGTTTCCGCCGCGCTTTATGAGTTAGACCACGAAATCCCCTACATGGAAACCATCGAAGATGTTCTCGCTTACTTTCGGTCGAGAACAACCGTTGTACCCAAAGGTGAATGGATAACTCTTCAACAGGTTTTTATCACTCGTCTGCGGGACAAACGTTATCCGACCCGCGCGGAAATGGATGTTGCCGTTCCCGACCATCCGGCGTTCATGCGCACTGGTCCCGATGTGATGCTAAATTCCCGCGCTCTTGCCAAACTTGGAATCACGAAGGACTCCGGCGACCATCCCGGCAGCGGACACGGAAGAATAGAGCGCGACCCGCAAACGCAGGAACCCACCGGTATGCTCCGAAACTGCCGTTCCGTCAGTCATTTTATCTCGGCGGGTACCGGACATATCACGCAGGAAATGCAGAAACGGCAACTGAAAAAATTGATGTCCGCTTACAATTCCGTCGGAATCACAACCGTTGCTGACCGCAATGCGTCTGCTTCAAACATTGCCCTTTACACAGCATTGAAAGACGACGGCGGTTTGACTTGCCGCGTTCAACTTTATCACGAGGTTTCGCAATCGCTCACGCCGGACGAAATCGAAAAGAAAGTCAACGGCGTTGCCAAGTTGCCGGCGGCGCAAAAAGACCCGCTCTTGTGGTGCGGCGGTGTCAAAATGTTTCTCGACGGCGGCATGCTGACGGGAAGTGCGCGAATGTTAAAGCCGTGGGGACAAAGCAAGATTTACGGAATCACTGACCCCGACTATACCGGCATACTTTTTCTTTCGGAAGAACAAGTCATCCGATTCACGAAGTGTGCCGCAATGAACAATTTGCAGCCGGCTTTTCACTGTGTCGGCAACGGTGCCTTGGAGTTCCTGTTAGCGGCGGTTGCCAAGACCGCTAAACTCTGTCCCGATGGACAGGTGCGTGCTGTCCGCCCCGGTATCTGTCATGGAAACTTCATGTTCGACGGTGCTTGGGACGCTATCAACAAAGTTGGTGCTGTTGTCGATATTCAACCGGCGTGGCTGTATCTTGACGGCGCAACATTGTTCGACCACTTCGGCGAAGAACGCATGAAGTGGTTTCAGCCGTATCGGACACTTATGGACAACAGAGTTCCCATCGGCGGCGGTTCTGACCACATGTTAAAAATCGCGCCGGAGCGGGCTATCAATCTTTACGACCCGTTTCTTGGAATCTGGACGGTTCTTGCACGGGCACCGCGCTGGACGGACAGGATTCTCACGCCGGAACAAAAAATCAGTCGTGAAGAAGCGATACGTTTTTACACGAGAGACAGTGCGTACATACTCCGCTGCGAACAGGATAAAGGTTCGCTGGAAGTCGGCAAGTTTGCGGATTTCATTGTGCTTGACCGGGATATACTCCGTTGTCCGATAGATGATATTCGGAAAACGAAAGTACTCGAGACATATCTCGGCGGTCTCCGGCTCGTTTAACTGTATCGACGCAGAAAACATTTAAGTTTGAATTTCCCCAATCGAAAGTTCACAATCACATCATAAGGAGTTTTTTATGAAACGTTTAACAGTTTTCTGTGCCTTCTTTCTCTGTTCGCTTGCCGTCATAGCGGCGGAAAAATTTCCCGTTGCGGAGACGCTCGAACCCTACATCAAGAACGGCGAATTGCCCGGCATTGTAACGGTCATTGCCGACAAAGATGCTGTGTTACAAATCGATACCATCGGTTATGCCGACATCGAAACAAAGCGTCCGATGAAAGCCGACACCGTTTTCTGGGCAGCGTCACAAACGAAACCGGTTACGGCTGTTGCCGTTATGATTCTTGTTGATGAAGGAAAGTTATCTCTAACAGAATCAGTCACGAAATACTTGCCGGAACTTGCGAACCTCAAAGTCATTGCAGAAAATAAAGACGACGGCAGCATGACATTAGTGCCGGTTGATAAACCGATTACGCTGGAGATGCTGCTGTCTCATACTGCGGGGTTTGAATTCCTGACACTGTTTCAACAGAAACACGCCATCGATTCTTTGCCGATAGAGCAGTGTGTGACGACTATCTTGATGACTCCGCTTCGGTCGCAGCCGGGAACGGCGTACCATTATTCCAACATCGGAATCAATCTCGCCGGTGCGGTTGTGGAGCGGATAGCGGGAATGCCGTTTGAAACATTTTTGGAAAAGCGTATTTTTGCGCCGCTCGGCATGACGGAAACAACGTTCTTTCCCAGTGCGGAACAACTGAAACGGCTGGCAACGGCTTATTCATACAATAGGGAAAAGACGCAACTCGTTGCAAAGCAAACCAATCTTATGACGTATCCGTTTGACAGCAAGCGGCGGTTTGCTGAACCCGGCGGCGGACTCTTTTCGACACCGACGGACTTTGTCAAGTTTTTCCAGATGCTGCAAGGCAACGGCGAATTTAACGGCAAACGGATTTTATCGGAAGATGCCGTGAAGACAATTTACGCGAAACATACCGGTGCGCTGAATGCGCCTTACGGACTTGGTGTTGTAACAAACGATGGCGTTTACGGACACGGCGGGGCGTTTGGAACCGATGCGCGTGTGGACACTAAAAATGGTCGGGTAATGCTGTATTTCATTCAGCATCAGGGACTTCCAAAAAGCGAGGAAGCGAAACAGAAATTTTATAAAATTGCGCAAGTTCCATAGATAACGAACATTCAATTTCAGTAGTTTGTAGAACGCCGTTCGTCGGCCTTTATTGGACACAAGGCGTTATGCCTAATTCTTTGCCGAACCGGAGAGCACGTTTTTCATAGCTTTTCAGTTTGTCAAGGTGCCTAATAGTTTGACATAACTCATAGTTAAATATAGATTTATGTCGTAAAATGTGCCGAAGTGATATATGTTTTCCTGCGGACTTTTAATCCGTAGGTTCTCGGTTCGATTCCGAGCGGGAGCAGTGTTAGAGAGAATTTGGAACGGACGTAGGGAAGCCAAATTCACTGCTAACTCTAACAGTCGGCGGGGGCTAGACCGTAAGCCCCTGCCCTTTCCTCTTTTCCTACAGAAAGGGGGAATTCTATGATTGATTTCGTGTATCCAATTTACGCAATCAAAGCATATTTTCAATTTCATTTCACAATACTTATTTTTTCTGTTTTTCCTAAATTCTTTACCGGCGACTTGCCGAAAAATAAGATGTGGAGTTTAGTGAAAATATAATTTGGGTCTCAACCAGAATGGGACGCAGGTGCACTGAACTTGTCTGCTTGCGAGGATGCTGCTATATAAACGGGTTTTCATATTTTAATGGGGAGTTTCCAGTGGCATCTAAAACAGGCACCGCAGAACTGTCTACAAATTCCGATATATATATTTATTTTTACTTGCTCGTTTCGGTACTACACCTGACTTTATTTCATTTTTATTATCGAAGGTAAAACATGTCCATGTCTGCGATACATCGAAGCATCTCCACTTTCTGTTTTGTCATTTTTATCTTTGCCGGTTTGACGATATTTCTTCCTGCTGCTGATTTTGATGTCGATAGTGCCGGTGACTGGGAGAACCCCGATAGCAGAACCCTTGCCGAGGCATTGCAGAACCCAATGCTGGATGATGGAAGTACTATTATCCTCGATACCAATATAACCAGCGGCTGGACGAATTGGCTGGCGGGAAGCGGATACACGATTTTTTCCGCTCCGCCGCTCCAAATTTCAGGTGGGCTGCTAACGTTCGACCTGGCTGGATATGAGATCAGCGGTGCAGACCTGGATATCGTGACCGGAAACGTGACTTTCCTGTTTCAAAGCGGAACACTGGGAACGACGGGAACGAATTTCGGCATTGGAGTCAACGGAGATGCCAAGGTTACATTGCACAATATAGATTTATTTGCCGCAATTCTTCAAATCGGCTCGGCAACGACACAGGGAATCTTGACGCTCCAAGGCACCAGCACGATTTCAGCCGCCTCGCTAAATGTTACCGGTGACGGCAGTTTATTGTCACTCAGTTCTGGAACAAGCGGCACCACTGTCACCGCAGTAAATTTCTCCGTTCTTGACGGGGGAACGGTTGATTCCAACGGCGGTACTATTTCTGCCGTCAACTTGCTGGTGAAGGGCTACGGGAGTCGTTTGACAACTAACGCCGGTGCAGCTGTGTCTGCTCTGTCGGTAGAAGACGGCGGTGCCCTCACCATCAATTCAGGGTCAACTTTCAACGTTTCAGGCAATCTCAAGGTCAGCGGCGTTGGTGTCCATGAGGCAACGGTCGGGGACTACTATTTTTTACAGTCGACCTTAACCGTAGACGGAAAACTGACGGTTGACGGTGCCATACTCATCGAAAAGGGTGCCGATGCTGACCTCAGTTCGTTGGAGACCTTTAAAGCAAAGGCGGCGCAATCGCTGACCATACGGAATGTATTCTTTCATGATTTGTCGGGGAAGTATTTCCAGACAACGGTCACAATGGACGGCGATTTGATTGCCGACGACGGAACAATTAGCGTAACGGGTGGAGCCATCCTGACCGGTGTGAAGAACATCACTGCAACTACCGATGGAACCGTTACTATCGACGGCGTGTTTTCCGATAAACTGTCGGGGACAATCCTCCAAACATCGGTCGCAATGGGCGGTGTGTTAGACGTTGACGGCGGAATCATTGAGATTACCGGCGGTGCCAAGTTGATCGGCACAAAAGACATTTTCGTCAGCGTCGGCGAACTTTTGGTCGAAGGAGCCGATGGTGAAAAATTTCGCTCGGAAATTGCTGGGAGCGGGGTATTGACGATCAGCGGCAACGGAACAGTTGACGTTAAAGGCGGCGGCTTGATCGGCGGCAGGACGGGAATCACCGTCGGTGATGGAACCTTGAACGTCAGCGGAATGAACGCGGCGTTGATGCTTTCTTCGACAATCAACTCCAGCGGCGAACTCGTCGTCGGAGACGGTGCGGTCGGAACACTTACAATCGATAAAGGTGGACTTGTCACTGCCGGCACCACAACAATCGGGCAGGGAGTCGATGAATCAAGCGTTACGGTTGCCGGAACCGGAACGGGGGACAGACATTCCAGACTTACCATTACCGGCGATTTGATACTTTCGGAGAGTGCCGACGCTTCCATGACCATTTCCCAGGGGGGACAGGTTACAGTATCGGGAGACACCTATCTTGGTAACACGGACGGAAAAACGGCGACACTGACGCTGGCGGGTCGTGGCGGAACCGGTGCCACCGATGCCAGACTCAACACGACCGGGCAAGTGATAGTCGGTAACGGCGGTAACGTGAACCTCACAATCGATCGTGGTGGAAATGTAACCTCCGGAAAAGAAACTATCCTCGGTAAAGAGGCGACTTCCAATGTAACGGTTTCGATCAACAGCGACCACTATCGTGCCGCATGGCAAGCCGGAGGAATGCCTCAAGA
>WRCR01000268.1 GCA_009783865.1 Planctomycetaceae bacterium
ACTCGAATGGAAGTTATCCAGCGATAACAGTCAGAATCCGACGTGGTACAAAATCGAAAATGTCACCGGTGCTTCCTACACGGTTGGTTTATTGGAAACGCTGTCAGCGAATACGCGGTATCATTTCCGCATAACGGCACATGCGGACGGCTTTGAGGACTCCCAAGCGTCGCTGGTAGTTGGAGAAACGACTCTGAAACGTATTTAGAGCGTAAAGACCGGCGACACTTTTGTATTCAGAAAAGATATTAACCGATAACATTTTTCTGTCGCACCGCTGCGGCGATAAAACGGTCAAAGAGCGGATGCGGACAAGTCGGCTTGGTCTTAAACTCTGGATGAAACTGCACGCCGACAAACCACGGATGTTCCGGCACCTCAACGATTTCCACTAATTTACCGTCGGGACTTGTTCCCGCTATCCGCAAACCGCTTTCCTGCAAACGCTGACGGTAATCATTATTGAATTCATACCGATGCCGATGCCGTTCAGTAATGTTTTCCTGCTTATAACATTCAAACGCCCAACTCTGCGGATTTAACACGGCGGGCTGCGAACCGAGACGCATTGTACCGCCTTTGTCAGTAATGTTCCGCTGTTCATCCATCAAGGTTATCACCGGATGCGGCGAATCCGGTGCAAACTCCGATGAATGCGCATCACTTAATCCCGCTGCATTTCTTGCAAACTCAATCACGCTGCACTGCATTCCGAGACATATTCCTAAGAACGGAATGTTATTCTCTCTTGCGAAGCGCACCGCCGCAATTATTCCTTCGATGCCGCGGTCGCCGAAACCGCCCGGAACGAGTATCCCGTTCACACCGTGCAAACTCCTCGTAATCCCTTCCTGTGAAGCATCATCGAAATCATCGCTGGAAATGCGCAGCACTTTCAACTTCGCCCGATTCTTAATGCCGGCATGGTCAAGCGATTCATAAATCGATTTATAAGCGTCCTTGTGCTTCACATATTTCCCGACAACGGCAATCGTGATTTCATGCTGCGGGTTCTTTACCCGGTCTAAAATATCAACCCATGCCGATAAATCCGGTTCAATGATATCTTTTCGTTCTTTCCAAAAACGATTTACAATCTGCCGGTCTAATCCGTTCTGATGCAGCGCAAGCGGAACTTCGTAAATCGAAAATTCAGCATCTTTTTCTTCGATAACGTCTTCTTGCCGCAAACTGCAATAGAGGGCAATTTTATTTCGTTCATTACTGCTTATCGGTTGTTCTGTGCGGCATATTAGCATGTCGGGCTGAATTCCGATTTGCCGCAGCCGGCTTACGGAATGTTGAGTCGGTTTCGTTTTCAGTTCGTTTGACGATTTCATATACGGTATCAGCGTCAGATGTATGAAAATACAATTTTGCCTACCTACATCGAGGGCAAATTGCCGAATTGCTTCGAGAAACGGCAGTCCTTCAATATCGCCGACGGTGCCGCCGATTTCGGTGATAACAACATCAACGCTGCTGCTTCGGACTCTACGGACGGCACGTTTGATTTCATTGGTGATATGCGGTACTACCTGAACAGTTTTTCCGAGATATTTCCCGCGTCGTTCCCTTCGGAGTACATTGCGGTAAATCTTTCCGCAAGTCAAACTGCTGTATTTCGTCAGCGGACCGCTGGTAAATCTTTCATAATGTCCGAGGTCGAGGTCGGTTTCGGTACCGTCATCGAGGACGTACACTTCGCCGTGTTGGAATGGACTCATGTTTCCGGGGTCGACATTCAGGTATGGGTCGAGTTTTTGCATACGGACGTTCAAACCGCGGTTTTCGAGCAGCATACCAAGTGCAGCGGCGGTGAGTCCTTTGCCGAGAGAACTAACAACCCCGCCTGTGATAAAAATGTGCTTTGTCATAGTGATACATTATACCACTAAAGATATACTACTAAAGAGGCGGGGGGGATTTAGCCTCCGCAAAATTTTTCACAACTTTACCGGTACGGCAACTTTCACATCTACCGTTTCGTAAGTCACGCTCTCCTTCAAATGCAGCCAAGGTAAAGAACTCTGGTATTCCTCCTCTTCGCAATAGGTCTTAACAACCTTGCCGGTGCGCCGGTCAATAACCTCAACAACCTTTTCCGTCTTCTGCTTTATCGGAGAAAAACTCCAGCGGCGTTCAACCTTCGGACGCGTCACCGTCATTGTCTTAATCGCGACCGGAATTGCCCCCGGCGTATTAGCCGGTACTATTTCCGTTTCAACAGCAGCACTGCGCACCACTCCGTCCTGACATTCCTGCTCCGCCGGAATCTGCTTCTGACGAACATAAACAATTTCCGTGCCGGGCGGAAGTTGCTGACCGCTAACATCAGCAACATTGGTATGAACCGTTGCCGGCTGCCCGACCGTCCCAATGCTGCCGGTCATCATTTGCGGGTTGATTGTCGGGATTGCCGTCTGCGATATTACTCCCGCTTGCGCTTGCGGCGTTGCCTGAACCGGAATACCAGCCGGAGGCGCACCAAGATTCATATTCGTATTGTTCGGCGAAAGTCCTCTGCTCAGTCCGCTGCCGAAAGGAACCGTGTACGAGGTCTCTTCGTTACTGCCGCCCCAAAGACAATCAAACGGCGAGGCGCAAAATCCAAGCGGCGAAACAACGAAAACTAAAACAACGGCAATAAAACGGTACATACACATTTACGCCTGCACATTAATATCAATAACAGGACTCGGTGATGCACTATACCCTGCTTTTTTCATATTTGTCCTAAAAAATGTGCAGAACACAAAGGTGTTCCGCTCTTCAACGCAATAGAACTCATACAATCGATATAATCGAGAGAAAATACGGATTTCTCCCATTTTCGGAACGGAAAATTTCGGAATACCCGACAAAATTCCGATAATTATGTTATAGTAGTACTGTGAGGAGATACTATGTCCTATATTGAGCCGATACAACCTTTCATCACTTCTGCTTTTTCGAGTTATGGCGTGAACTTCGTTTCACGGCAGGCGGCGGTGATAGGGCGCGTTGATGACACCGTTGCGGCTGGGGCAATCAAAACAACGCAGGAAAGCAAGGAAAGCGATGCCGACACGGGCAAGCCGAAATCCGCCTCCGGTGATGTTCTCGACCTTTCGGATAGGGCAAAGAATTTGGCAGCCGCAAAAGAAAAATTTGAGAAAGCGGTAAGTGCGGATGCTGAAGCGAAAAAGTCCGCAAGTACCGAGATAGAATTGCAGAGCAGTTTGAAATCGGCAGAAACCGAAGGCGGGGCGGCGGTTGCGGGTTCATTGAAATCCGGTGAGAGCGGCAAAGAATTGACGGAAGAAGAAAAACAGCAAATCGCTGAACTGAAAGCGAGAGATGCCGAAGTTCGGATTCACGAAGGCAGACATGTCGCAGTCGGCGGACCTTATGTAACCGGCGGACCGAGTTATACTTATCAAACGGGACCTGACGGCAAGAAGTACGCAGTCGGCGGCGAAGTCGGAATTGATGTCAGTCCGGTAAAGGATGACCCCGAAGCGACTATCCAGAAGATGCAGACGGTAGCGGCAGCGGCGTTGGCACCTGCTGAACCTTCGGGACAGGATTACAAGATAGCGGCAGCAGCCCGTCAAGCCGAAGCGCAGGCAAGAGCGGAATTGAATTCGCAAAAACAGAACGAAGCCGCACAGGCAACTGAAAGTGAAGACGAAAGTCAAACCGGAATGTTAGCGGCTAAAGATGGAGATGAATCCGACAAGTCGGACAAACCGGCGTTGACATCTCACTACGCTAAATCATATTCTGCGGGTTCTATCAGCAAGATGATTAGCGGACAGACCAGCGGTTCGAATTTCTCGGCATTTGTGTGAGGTTCTCCGGTATCTGGCATCATTCAGGAAACAATCGTTTGAGTTCTTCTTCGAGTTTTTCGCCTCTCGCTTCTGTGGAAATGACCTTGCCGTCGCGTCCAACGAGAATGCAGCAAGGAACGCGGCTGATTGCAAAACGGTTAATCATTGTCATCTGCTTTGTTTCTTTGCGTTTTTCGTCCGCAAGAATAATCCAAGGAAATTGGTGTTTCTCCAATCCTTTTTTGAGAGCATCTAGTTTTTCGTCAATACTAATTCCTACTATCTCGAAACCCTTGCCGTGATATTTTTCGTACAATGTTTTCAGACGGGGGATTTCTTCAACACAGGGAGCGCACCAAGTCGCCCAAAAATCAATGAGAACAACTTTCCCCTTATACTTTTTCCAATCGAATACTTGTCCGTCAAGGGTTTCGCCGTCAATCGCAATTTCCTTGCCCGGCAGATTTTGCAGCAAATTCGGTTCAAGCCGGCCGGTCTCTTCCAGTTCGAGAACACCGAGGTCAACAACCTTGTCCGGTTCAGTCGGCGTGAAATCGTAAAACGTCTCGTAAATAGAGCAGGTGTTCAGGTTATCGGATTCGTTGAGAAAATAGAATCGCGCTTTGCAGTCAAGATGAAGTTTCACTAACTCGAAGCAGCCATTTGCGTCGGTCAATACAATGATATTATGGATAGGCCGCGAATTGCACGCAAACTTGAAATTGGCAAGCGGCTTGCCCGTTGACTTGCGGACAAGTTGCCCTTTTGCCGTGAGCGGCGAGTAAAGTTGAAATACGGGGTCGGGGGGCAATTCCTTCCCGTTGTAATTCCGATGAAACCATTGTCCTTGCTCGAATGTACCAACATTTAAATCGAGCAATGCAACGGCTCGGTAGTAAAAGAAGAACCCATCTTTGTCCGTAACCAATTCCGCACAATAAGAGCCATTGTCAAAAAGCATGGTGAAAAAAACGGGAAAAAACGCTGCCGGACTGCCGTCTTTTAGAAGAAGCCGCCCCTGCCACGGCGTTGGAATCTTGAATTCCAATCGTATCGGTTCTTGAGCGGAAGTGAATGTTCGCGTGTAGATGGGTGCCTCTGTTTCGGAAGGCGGCCGCACATCATGGATACTATCAAAGGAAACCATATATTTTTCTCCCGATAATGCGGCGAACTTGAATCGTCCCTGTCGGTCGGTTTTCACTTCACGAACAACTTGTTGCTTTTTTTCATGTTCGCGGTCTTCTTCAGGGCTCATCTCCCTCGTGTTGACTGGATCGTGAAGCAGCCAAATCGACAAACCGGCAATCGGTTCGTTCTTTTCCTTATCAATGACAATGCCTTCGACAGGAATTCCTTTTTGGAGTTGAAACCGAACCGCATCCGGTTCGAGCGGTTCTTTCAATTCAAAATACTGGTCAAACGCCGTATAGACATTGTTTGGGTCTGTGATATGAAGCCAGTAGAGAAATGGTTGGAACAACTGAAGTGTGAATCGTCCGTTTTCGTCGGTTGTTGCTTCAAGCAAGTAATCACCAGCACCAGGATTGAGCATAGAACGTCCCCAGCCGCCAACTTTGAACCCAGCGGCGGGTTTGCCGTCGGGCAGCACCGCCAAGCCCGATACGGTTGTGATTTGATGACCGTTGGCAAGACGATGTTCGACCGTTCGCTCACGTAGGTGGAGTTTTTGTTGTTCCGCAACGGTCAATTCTTCGGCAGTAAGCGGAGGACTCAAAGCCAAAGCACACATAACGAAAACGGATGTAAGAGTTAAGTTTAAATTCATAATTGCCTCGAAACGATGCAGAAGGGTTAAACGTTGCCGGTATTATAACCGAAAAGCGCAAGGGATGCAAGTGTAACGTTAATATTTTCAAGAGCCGCAAGTGTAGGCGACTGTATTGTTTTTTGGGCCGCCGAAACTTGCGGAATGAAAGTCGATGCTGTGTCGTTCTCGTCGTTATGTGGAATTCCACATAACATTAATTATGTGGAAAATCGGATTATGTCGATTGTTCGTCTCGCGATCCTATTTTTTCAGTTATTTTTTTATTTTTGTTCCGCATAATTTCCAC
>WRCR01000269.1 GCA_009783865.1 Planctomycetaceae bacterium
CCAGAACTGGAATTTGTTCAGTATCGCAACAGTGTACATGCACAATTAACGGTCATTCGCGATATGGAATACTTCGCACGATTTGCCTCCGGCAAAACGTATAATCAGATTGCGGTTGCGAATGCATTGGATTCCTCACTGGGTTACGACAGCGAACTTGGATTTACACTGGGGCATCAAAACAACAGTGCGGAAACCATGCTCGGCTTGTACGACCAATTCGGAGCAACAATACGCGCCAACAGCATAATGATGAACCTTTGGAATCCGGCGGAGATGGTGTTTAACCACATCGGCTACGGCAACGGTCAAATGGAAACCGGCGGACGCGGCGGTATCAACTGGAGACGGATTCATGAACGCAGAGCAAAGATGCTCGGGCAGGACTGCACTCCGAACCGCGCCGGAAGTTTGTGGGGCAACTTCTTCCACACCGCTTTTGAAGCGGCGGCTGACGGAAACAGTGCCGCTTATAAGTACGACCGCAACGGTTTCACAGTCGGTGCCGAAATGAACATCACACCGTATGCCGCACTCGGTTTCAACATCGCCTACAGTAACAATAAACTGAATCAGGGAATCGACAAAGCGGACAGCGATGATTATCAACTCGGTCTGTATCTCGTTGCCGCTCCGTTTAACGAGTTTGAAATAAAATCATATCTCGGCATGGGAATTCAGGAATACGATATTGACAGACGGATACAAAGTCCCGATTTTGTCGGAAATATATATAATTATAACACGCTCAAATGGGATACTTGTACCGGAATCAACGAACGGTATAAATCGAAAGCAAACGGCAACTCTTTCAATTACAGTTTAGAATTGGCGAGACCGGTTGCGCTGCATCCTACACTTATTGTGCGCCCGACACTCGGTATTGATGTCTATTACATCACGCAGGGACGTTTCGGCGATGAGGAAGACCCAAACGGCACCAACTTGTATCGGCTGAACTACAGCGGAACAAATCTTGACAGAACGCTGTTGCGGGCGGGTTTCAGCACGGAAACCAGCGGCTGCCGCGGCGGACTGCGCTTGAGAACGTTCTATGTTTCAAATATCGGCGGCGACTTGTATCCGGCATCCAAAGCATCGTTTGCCGCCGGAAGCGATACCTTCAAGGTTTTGGGGACATCGGTTGGAAAAAATTACCTCAATTTAGGTCTCAGCGGCAATCTGTATCTTGACGGAGCAAGGACTTCATCGTTCTTCGTCGATTACGATGCCAACCTGTACAACACAAGCCGGAAGATTCAAAACCATTCGTTCAACATCGGTTTCATTCAGAATTTTTAGTTTCAGGCGGCAATGCGAACGCCTGATTCAAACAATCGCCGAGTGTTAACAGCCAGCGTATTCCGTTCCGCTCGATGACGACATCGTTGTCAATCACATCGAGCAGCGTTCCGCGAAATGAACCGGAATTTACCGGTTCGCCTTTCGTTGCCCTGATAGTAACATTATCCGTTCTGACGTTGAACCAAACTTCGGGTTTGTCTGCCACCCAGTTGACAGCCGTCAGATAAGTGTGGTCGGCTTTGTCAACGCCGCCTCTTGCTGCTTGCAAAAGATTGCGCTCGGCAATTACCCGATAAGCCGTCAAATCCTTGCCTGCCATGAGCGCGGAAGGTACGCCCGCTGTTTGCGGCAGTTGATTCAGCAGCGGATACGGGTCGTTCTGATAGCACGGTGTCATCGTAAGACAATCGATTGTCATCGATAAATTCACTTGTCCTTCTTTGCCGTCTATTGTTGCAACCGACATTGCCGTTATGCGGTGCAAAAACGGAACAGAATAAAACTCAAACAGCAAGCGGCTTAACTGGTCGAGAGAACAAGTACCGCTGATGTGAAACCGGTAATTCCAGCCGACAGCGGTTTTCACCGGATTGTCGTCTTTGACTTCGCCGCTGTCAATGCCGCAGTATTTCAGCAATTCCCGAAACCAGAATGAATACTGCGAGCGGACTTCATTCGGCATTCGCGGCATAGAACGGGAATAGAGCGAAAGATTCTGTCCCGTAAATTGCTGCATCAGCCCTATGTTGCGCTTGGCGTTTTCGATACCCTGCTTATGCTGCGTAATGGAAGTACCGAGTTTCACACGCGGCTCTTTGTAGAGCGACTTATAAACCCAAGACGTACCGTACCACAAGAAGATGACGGCAAGTACAATCAGTGTGACAAGATTACGTTTATTCATAACTACCGGTATGTATTGTCAGATACAAATTTTCGGGTATTATCATAGCATAGTCAATTTGTCGTAATTATCAACACATAAAACGGAAAAGTCAAGCGGTATTGTGATGCGGGATATTTTTCAGGAACTTTCGTGGCGGGGACTTATTTATCAAGCGACCGACGAGGCAAATATAGCGGCGTGGCTGATGGAAAAGCCGCGCACCGTCTATGTCGGCTTTGACCCGACTGCGGATAGTTTGCACGTCGGACATCTTTTGCCTTTGCTTAACCTTCGCCGGTTTCAACAGTTCGGGCATCGTCCGATTGCGCTGGTCGGAGGCGCAACCGGTATGGTCGGAGACCCAAGCGGTAAAAGCGAAGAACGAAAATTACAAACCTTGGAACAAATTGAAGCGAACTCCGTCTTGGTCAAAAAACAATTTGAGCGGTTTCTCGATTTCGATGACAAAAAAGAGAACGGAGCGGTTTTAGTCAACAATATCGATTGGACGGTGAAACTTTCGTGGATTGACTTTCTTCGTGACGTGGGTAAAAAGTTCTCCGTAAAGACAATGTTGGCAAAGGATTCCGTTAAGGCGCGGTTAAATAACGAAGACGACAGTTTATCCTTTACCGAATTTGCCTATATGTTGATGCAGTCGTATGATTTCGTTCATCTTTACGAAAATTACAACTGCGAAATGCAACTTGGCGGCAGCGACCAGTGGGGCAACATTACTCTCGGCTGCGATTACGGACGGAAACTCAACGGATACCGCCTGCATGCATTGACGAGTCCGCTGATTACCAAAAGTGACGGAACGAAAATGGGAAAAACTGAAAGCGGCGCGCTGTGGCTTGATGCGGAAAAGACCCCGCCGTATCAGTTTTATCAATACTGGATTAACCTTGACGATGCCGATGTTGAAAAGACGCTGAAAGTATTCACGGATTTGAATCGGGAAGAGATTGCCGAAACGATGACGCAACACCAATCCGCACCGGAAAAGCGAATTGCGCAAAAACGGTTAGCGGATGAATTCACGAGAATCGTTCACGGTGAAAACGGATTAACCGCCGCTCAAAGGGCGACGCAAATCTTTTTCGGCGGTGAGATTGCAGGATTGGATGACAAGCAACTCGGTTCGATTTTTTCCGATGTGCCTAGCAAGGAATTGCCGCGCCAGCGGTTGGAAGACGGTTTGCCGTTGATAGATGCGATGCTGACAGCGGAACTTGCCCGTTCAAAAGGGGAAGCCCGCCGGACGATTGAACAGGGCGGTGCTTATGTTAACAATGTGAATATCAAGGACATTGAAATGAAACTTTCCCCGAAGGACTTGGCAAGCGAAACGGTATTGGTTCTCCGCAGCGGCAAGAAAAAATACGCACTGTTGAGGTTTGTATGAAACACAATGATAGCGGAGCGGCGTAAGCCGCCCGTCCACCTTTCGGGGTAAATGTGGATATATCCCCTTAACTTAACGGCTATGGGACTTTAGTTCCCGCTTTGTTTTGCCGCTTTTTCGCCGGCAAGGAAACCAGACGACAGCGCAAATTGAAGATTATAACCGCCGGTGTCGCCGTCAATATCCAGCACTTCTCCGCAGAAAAACAAGTTCGGAATAACACGTGACTCCATCGTCTGCCGATTAACTTCCTCCAGCGCGACGCCGCCAGCCGTTGCCTTTGCTTCGTTCCAGTCCCCCAATTTCTCAACAGTGAACGGACAGGCGGTCAAAGCGGTTTCAATGATTTTGCGTTCTTCCCGCAGTATTTCGGCAACGGGCTTATCCGGCATTATTCCGCAAACGGTTAACAGTACTTCTAAAAAATGTTCCGGCAAATTCAACGGATGCAAGGCATTCTTAACTGTCTTCCTGCCGCTCAAAAATTGCTGTATGTTTCGTCCTTCTTTTGATAATTCGAGAAACATAACATCGTCCGGTTCGATGCAGCGGCTTGCGTTCAATATGCCGGGCCCCGAAAGTCCGTGATGCGTGAGCAAAACAGTGCCGCCGGACAATACAACCAGTTTTCCGTTTCGTTTGATGCGAAAAGTTATGTTTTCAAACGATATACCGGCGCAGTCCGTAAAAGGGTAGTCCCGAACATAGACCGGTGTTAACGCCGGTTTCGGCGGTACAATGCGGTGTCCCAACTGTTCTGCAAGAGCGAATCCGCTGCCGTCAGAACCCGTTGCGGGATAGGAACTTCCGCCTGCTGCCAAAATGATTTTATCCGCCGTTTTTGTACCGTGATTAGTTTCGAGAACAAAACCGGTTTCCGTTTTACGGATTGTTTCGGCTTTGGTATCCGTTTCAATTACTCCGCCGGATTCGCTGAATTTGTTAAGAAACACATCCAGTAAATCCGCCGCTTTCAAGGAACGGGGAAACATCTTGCCGTCTTCACGTTCCCAAAGCGGAACGCCGTTGTCTTCAAAGAATCGAATTACTGCGGCATTATCGAAGTTAAACAGCGCGGGTTTTACGAAGCGTTCCTTTTGACTGCCGCCATAATTTTTTAGGAAGCCGGTTATTAAACCGCCGCGTGTGATGTTGCATTGTCCTGAACCGGTGATTAGAAATTTTTTACCTGCGCGGCTGTTGCGTTCCAATATGGTAACAAAACCGTTGCGGCGTTGTTTCTGTAATTTTTCTGCGGCGGCAATCCCGGCTGTTAAACCGGCTGGACCCGCACCGATGATGATAATGTTTGACATGTTGCTTGAAATTTACCGCAAAGAGGCAAAGAATGCAAGGATTTATCAGTCCCCGTCTCTTTTGAACAACGCGGCTCCTGATTGTTATTTTTCGCAATCTTTCGGTTGCGGCTCTGTTCTCGCCGTTGCTTGCGCAACGCCGCTCTGATTTGAGCCGGAGTACCGGCTAAATGAAATCTTTATGGGGGGCTTCCCATATTGGAGATTGTCCGCTATACTTATAGGAATTCGTCCAGTATAGGACATTCGCATTAACTTTTTTCTTTGAAACGTAATAAATTATCATGACTAAACTCATTCTCGTCGGCGGTTTTTTAGGAAGCGGTAAAACAACCCTGCTTACTGAAGCAGCGAAACTGTTATCTGCGGAAGGCAAAGCAGTCGGACTTATCACCAACGACCAAGCACCGGACTTGGTGGACACACGTCTGTTGAGCCGCGTCGGTAAAGGTGTCGCCGAAGTTTCGGGAAGTTGCTTCTGCTGCAATTTCAACGGCTTTGTCGAAGCAGTTAAATCATTAATCGCACAGGGAGCGGAAACAATCATTGCCGAGCCGGTCGGCAGTTGCACCGACCTTTCCGCAACGATTATGAATCCCCTAAAGAAGTTTCATCCCGAATGGAGTATTGCACCGCTGACGGTTTTAGTTGCCCCGAACCGTTTTTTGGAAATACTCGGAAAAACGCCCAGCCAAGTTGAACCCGATGCTATTTACATTATGAAACTTCAGATGGACGAGGCGGATTTGATTCTCGTCAATAAGACGGACTCTCTTTCCGAAGAAAAACGCTCGGAAATCAAAACGTTGCTTTCAGAAAACTTTTCCAGTAAGCCGACCGGTTTAATTTCCGCCAAGACCGGTGAGGGCGTTGTACAATGGCTTGCAGAAATTCAAGCAGCACCGCCGCCGCAAGCCGGTGCATCTATCGTCCCAGTTGATTACGACCGCTATGC
>WRCR01000270.1 GCA_009783865.1 Planctomycetaceae bacterium
CCCCTCAAATTTCCTAGATTAAAACTCACTTTTTTCATTTCAGATTCTCCCAAATTGAAGTGCGGTTAAACAAATTGCTAACATTACGTATGCTAACATTACGTATGCATGATAACACGCTTTTGAAAAGAAGTAAAGAGGCGGGCGGCTTTGGTCCCCGCAAAAAATTTAATCCGGTTTCCTATTGACCCGATTCTGCGCAAACTGTTGAATTTCCGCCGTCATATCGTTACCGCTTCTTGCTTTAGGTTCTAAAACCCATGGCAGTATCACCGTAAATGTACTTCCGACTCCCAGCGAACTTTCCACGGAAATTTCCCCTTCCAGCATCTTGCAAATCTCTTTCACGATGGACAAGCCCAAACCGCTGCCGGTGTGTTCCCGCTTGAGCGTTTCTCCGTCAACGGCTTTTCCGCCTGCCTGCCGAAACTTTTCAAAAATGATTTTCCGGTCGTCTTCCGAAATACCGACACCAGTATCCGAAACCTTCATTTCCAAAATATCCTGCTGAAACTGCCGCTCTACCGCCCCGCCCGCTATCATTCTTGCCGGATGCGAACTATCCGCTGCCGGAATCCTGCGGATAGAAACATAAATCCGTCCGCCTTCCGGTGTGAATTTGACCGCATTGGAAAGCAGGTTATTCAATATCTGATGTATCTTAGATTCATCCTGCTTCATAAACGGAAGATTCGGTTCAACAGATACTTCCAGTTCGATATTCTTTCGGTCAACGAGCGGCTTTGCCATATCCGATTGGCCGGCAACGGTGGCGGCAATGCTGAATGAAGTGACCTTCACTTCCATTCTGCCTGTTTCCATTTTCGCCATATCGAGGATGTCGTTTATCATCATCAGCAGTGCCTTGCCCGACTTGTTGATGTTTTCGACATAACGTTTTTGTTTGTCATCAAGCGTAGAAATGCCGCCGAGTACATCGCTGAAACCGAGAATACTATTGAGCGGCGTGCGAAGTTCATGCGACATCGTTGCCATAAAATCGCTCTTAACGCTGTTCGTATGGTAAAGTTGCATCGTTAGATGCGCCAGTTCCGTAACTTTGCTTTCCAACTCGTTGTTTGTTTTGCGGAGCATATCCTGCGTGCTGACAAGATAACTCAACATTCGGTTAAATGTATCGGAAAGGACTTCAAACTCATCGCCGGTTCGGATTTCCGCCCGCTTTGTCAACTCGCCGCGGCTGATGGATTCTGCGACTGTCCGCAGTGATTTCAGCGGCTTGATAATTATCCAGCGTATCACGATGTTGATGGCGGCGAGCGCAAGAAAGACGGAAATTATCATTGCCGCGAACAAGTAAGCCCAAAACCGCTGAAATGTCCGTTTCATAGAGGACTCCGGCAGCATCACGTGAATTACGCCCATCAGTTCGCCGTTGTCAAAATTGCTGTGACAGACGGAACATTCGCTGGGCTTGACCATTCTGACTTCTTCAAAGTAATGATATTTTTCGCCGTCAAATTTGGAAGTATTCTGCGGCGGTGCGTCAGGGTCAAAGACGGGCTGTTGAAACGGAAAAATCGACATTTGCGGTGCAAATGTTTCCCAATCTTCTGCCGCCTTCCGTTCTTTTTTCTGTAATTCATCAAACGGTGCGGAAAGAAACACGTCGGACATTTTTTCCCGGTTCGGTATGCAGTTGGT
The DNA here is from genome assembly GCA_009783865.1 of Planctomycetaceae bacterium. Taxonomy (GTDB): domain Bacteria; phylum Planctomycetota; class Planctomycetia; order Pirellulales; family Thermoguttaceae; genus WRKP01. The sequence goes on from WRCR01000270.1 coordinate 1,666, forward strand.
TTCGCAGTCCCTACTGCGAAAGCGGTTGCCGATTTCCTGCAAGATGCTTTTGAAGTCGGAGGAGTCCGTGTTCGGCAGTGGTGCAAGCGGAAGAACGCTGCCGGTGCCGATGCTGCCGGGACCTCTTTGTACGGAACGTCCGATGTCAAAATGTTTTTCTTGTAGATGCTGCTGCGCCCAAACGTTTGCCATTAGGGGGTTTTGGTCTTGGACTAATTCGCCGGTTACCAAATAGTAAAGGAAAAAACTGATGGCAATAACGACCGTCAGTGCGATGCCGAAGAACAGCATGCACTTCATTTCGATTCCTGACTCGGCAAGCAGCGGAGTACGGGATTGCGGTTTTTTCGTTATTTCAGACATTATTTCGGAAATCGCAAATTTTTTCCCTCGTTGCGTAAAACGATATTCTGAATTCTATCTTTTTTTTCCGATAAAACAATAAGTAACGAGTAGTGTGGGGTGTGGTGAGCAGCGAGCGGGTACTATCTAACGATTGCAGCTCTTTTCTCACTACCCGCTGCTCACTACTCGTCACGCACCACCCCCCTAATCGATACAACCGTTATTTTCCGAAAATGTGAATTTCGGCGGGCATTCTTTCCGATAAAACATGTGGGTACTGTTACGATACTCCGCCAACATTTCCAATATGATACGGCTGACTCGGCTCAACGGCGATGAATTCATTTTGAATGCCGAACTAATCCGGTTCGTTGAACGCTGTCCCGATACGCTGATAACACTTATCAGCGGTGAAACCCTGATGGTAGAAGAAACAATGGAAGAAGTCGTTAAACAGACGGTAGAGTATCAGCAAAGTAAATATATTATTCCAAAACCGGATACAGATTATTTAAGAAACCGCTAACACCGATAACCAACCGTGGACATTGCAACAATCGTCGGATTAACGTTGGGAACGCTTTTGCTGGTAGCATCTATCGTTCTCGACGGATTTGACAAGATATTTATGTTCTGGGACGCAAAATCGATATTAATCGTATTCTGCGGTTCGGCGGCTGCTATTTTGGTTGCTTATCCGCTCAAAACCTGCCTGCGGTCCCATAATATCTGGCTGATGTCAGTAAGTCACAGAGAATTTAGCCCGCTGTCAACAATAACGCAAATTGTTTCGCTTGCCGAAACCGCCCGCCGTGAAGGACTTCTCGCTCTGGAAAACCGAATGGACGAAATCGATGACCCGTTTCTTGCCAGCGGTATCCGAATGGCAGTAGACGGTATGTCGCCGGAAGTCGTCGAAGCAATCATGAACTGCGAAATTGATGCCGTTAACGCCAGACATAATTACAACAGGTCAGTTATCGCCAACTATGGTAAATATGCGCCCGCCTGGGGTATGCTTGGAACCTTCGTTGGTTTGATTTTGATGCTGGGAAATCTTCAGCCCGAAACCATCGGTTCAGGTATGGCAGTTGCTATGATAACCACATTTTACGGTGCGATTGTGGCAAACCTGTTTTTTATTCCCGTGGCGGACAAACTCGGTTTTATAAATGATGACGAACTTCGGGTAATGGAAATTACCTTGAAAGGCGTTGTTTCCATTCAAACGGGCGAAAACCCGCGGGTTATCAAGCAGAAACTGCTTACTTATATTGCCCCGAATGAACGTCCCGAAGATGAAGAAGGCGGAGGCGCATAATGGCAAGAAAAAAGCCGCCGCCGGCAGGAGTGCCGGAATGGATTGTAACTTACGGAGATATGATGGCACTGTTGCTCTGCTTTTTCATCATGCTCTATGCGATGAGCACAATTCAGGAAGTGAAAATTCAAGCGGCGGTAGAATCGCTGAGTGAGGCGTTCGGCTATGGAGGAGCGACTAAAGTTCCGCAAAATGTGGACGCAAACGCTACAAAACCCCGTATCAGAACTACGGGAAGAGCGGGTCGGACGGATACTGTCCGCGGCGGTCAGCCGGTTATTGCGCCGAAAGGGGAACAGTCGAAAGTCCAATCCGCACGAATCAAGGAAGAACCGGTGCGCGGCGGTATTGTCCGCTTTGAACTAGGAAGCAGCGAATTGAGCGAACAGAACAAGACCGACTTGAAAGAGGTTTATCAGCAGTTGGTCGGCTCACCGTACAAAATTATGGTAAAAGGACACGCTTCTCCCGGCGAACAAGGTATTTATCGCGATGTTGACGATTTGTCATACACAAGGGCGAGAAATGTACGGGATTATTTGGTGACGCTTGGTTTGAAAAAAAATTATTTTCAGTTGACGGCAGTCGGGGCAACAGAGCCGATTTCCAGAGCCGCGCTGCCGACCGGTGCTGACCCAAGGTCGGCAAACGCCGTTGTAGAAGTGATATTACTGTTGAGTACTAACCGCTATTTGGAGAATCCCGCCGAAGAAAGTGAAATGCGCATGTTCAACGAAGGGGCATTACCGCAGTAATTCCCTATTTTATTTTTTTCGGAAATTCGTTAAAATTAGGAGATATGGCAAAGGAGCCGGAACGAAAACAAGACCTCGACAAAGACGGTGATGTTTCTGAAAACGAGACCGTAGTCGAAAAGAAACCGCAATCGCAGCGGCTGTTGATACTTTTGTCTCTCGTTGCGCTGGTGCTGTTTCAGATATTAGCACTGTATTGGATTTTGCCGACACCGGATAGAATTAAGAAAAACATTCTGGACGGTAAAATCGTAACGGAGCCGCCGGATGACTTTCGGGTACCGGTCGATGCGATTCCTAACCGCGGAATCAAGCCGGAGGACATGCTCGAAATGCCGATAGGCGAACCGTTTCGTGTGCAAGACCCGAATCCTGATACGCCCGGTGCGATAGACATCTTTTCCGTGACGGTCGTCCTAAAAATTGATAAAAAAGATAAAACGAAATTCGAAAAACTTTTGAAAGAACAGCCCGTAACTATCCGAAATACCGTGTATGCCGTGTTGCGCCAATCGACTTTAACGGAGCGGAAACAGGAAACATTAGGGGCAATACGTAATAAAGTCATGACTAAATTGAACGAACAGTTCGGAACTAATTACGTGAAAGATGTCGTTTGCGACAATCCGAGTGTAACACAGATGTAATGTATGTTAGAAGATAACCGGCATGAGTGATGGTAATGCTTTAGACCAGGACGAAATAGAGCGTCTGCTTGGCGGCGGCAAGAGGACCGATGCGCCGAAACCGGCGGAAAGTCCGCCTCCGCCTGCGTCTTCAGACAGCGGTATTTTGAGTCAAAGCGAACTCGATGCGTTGTTCGGCGGTGCCAGTCCCTCACCGGCTCCTGCTGCGCCTCCTCCTCCTGCACCGCCTTCCAGCGGTGTATTAAGTCAAGCCGAACTTGACCTTTTGCTAGGTACGAAACCGGCAGCGGGCTCACCGCCGCCGCAGCCGAAAAAAACAACCGCACCGCCTGCGGCACCGCCGCGAGTCAGTCAACCGCTTGCGCCCGCTGTTGCCGAACAAGAGGAAGAAGACGAGAATTACGTTGGAATTCCGCACGGCGACATTGACTTTATTCTCGATAGGTCGGAAAACACCCTGCGGTCTGTCGCTTCTTCCAATTTGGGATTACCGGCGGAAGTGATTGAATTTTCATTTCCCGAATTCGGAGGCACTGTTCCCAGTACGGAACATACCACGCTTGACCAAATCAGTGAAGTCGAACTCGACGTGAAAATCGAGTTGGGCAGAACGAATATGTACCTTGAACACATCCTGCAATTGCGGAAGGGTTCTGTCGTTCCGCTTGACAAAGTGGCTGGCGAAGCGGTTGACATATACGTCAATGACCGCTTGATTGCACGCGGCGAAGTGCTGGTGATGAACGAAAATTTCTGCGTCCGGGTGGCGGAACTTCTCGCCGGTGCCATTCCGATGGAATGAAAATAGTTAATAGTTAAGAGTGAATAGTAGGGGGACGCAAGCGTTAAGATTTCTCACTTCACTGTCCACTATTCACGCTAAACTTGGCAAGGGCAAAAAGTGCCATGTTGGAAGGCGGTAGTACAGTCGATTGCTATTCTAGGCAGCATCCGATATAATCGAAGCAGCATTTCCGAATCATATCGAATTATAAAAACATGAAACTCTACGCATATTCCACGCCCGATGTCGAAAAAGCCTTCGAAGTTATCAAAGCCGAACAAGAAGAAGACGAAAAACGAAGACAAGCACTCGGCGAAAAATTCTTTCTCGAA
>WRCR01000271.1 GCA_009783865.1 Planctomycetaceae bacterium
AAACCTCTCCCCTGCCCTACTGCAAATCCCGCGGATTAAACGCCTCGGCGAAATGTTCAATCACAAAATCGTCCGGCGACGTATCGGCTAAATACCGGCTCCTTCTATCAGGCAAAACTGTGTCATTCATTGGCTGCTGTTCTTTCATCGGCTTCGATTTTTGCCTGCGCCGCTTCCCGACAAATGTCGTCGAGAGACATTCCTTCAAACAAAGTGTGACGAAACTCGGTGTAATCGCTATGTCCTTTGTTGACCAAATAGACGAACCGCTCCGCATCGACAACGCCGAAGGCGTTGATAAGAGTTCTTATTCCCATGTTTAACAGTAATGTATCGCTCATTGTTAACAATCGCTTTCGTGAAGTTGAATAAATTGGATGGGACTCAACACTGCAATTTCTGTAATCGTCTTGTTGAGGATTTTTTTGTCAACCGTTATGAAATAATCGCATTCCGCCTTGACAGCACTGGCAATATGCAATGCATCCGCTAAAGCCAGCCCTCGTGCTTGGAAAACAAGCGACGAACACCTGACATCATCGCCAATGTCCACAATAGTCCGTGAAAGCCGACGGAAAATGTCCGATGTTTCCCGCCTTGACTGGTAAGGACTTCGCTTAATTTCAAGGTCAAGGATTGATGACCAAACAATCTCGGCTTTTTCCTCTTTAATTTGTCGTTGGATAAACAGTTTCGCTTCAGTTTCCAGTCGGACGAGCAGTTGTGACTGGTCGTCAAATGGACGGTTGAAACAACAATTATCCAAGTACAATTTCAATTTTGACATATTATGGATATTCTACCCTGCACACAAGCACAATGGAATAGGGTACGCCTAACCGCCAGTTATCACTGGCGGCTCGTAATTTCACTCACCACTCTCCACCAAACCTCTCCCCTGCCCTACTGCAAATCCCGCGGATTAAACGCCTCGGCGAAATGTTCAATCACAAAATCGTCCGGCGACGTACCGGTTATCGAAACAATATCAAACCGCACCGGCTTTCGCAACAAACGAAATCTATACATGAATTGTCCCGCTAGTTTTACCATTCTGCGCTGCTTTGTCTCGGTCACCGCTTCGTAGGGCTTGCCGAAATTGTTATTCTTCCGGGTCTTGACTTCAACAATCACCAGCGTCTGCCCATCCATTGCCGCTATGTCAATTTCCCCATCAGGCAAGAGGTAATTCTGCTGCAAAATTTTATAGCCCTTTTCCGTCAGAAAGTCCGCCGCTGCCTTCTCCCCTTCCCTACCGAGTGCGTCCTTCTCCTTCGGAGAAACACTATTGCGGTGCTGCGGTTTCGGCTTCGCCGACTCATTACGAACAACTTTTGCCATTGAATTCCTCGAAAAATTACTATAAGAATGTTGTACCGGATAAATATAAATCGCCATTTTCGCAAAAAACCGAGCCGTCGTCAACAGCCCGACTGAATGTCTTCCGATGGGCAACAACCACCTAACATCAAGCCCTAAATTAAAAAAATTTTTCGACGCAACTCCTTGAAAACAAAACACTTCCGTAAATTGTATCATTTTGCACATAGTGACTACCTATTTTAACATTATTTTATCTATTTTGACATTTTCAATACGAGCCGCCAGCGATAACTGGCAGGGTGACAGCCGGCGAAAATGATAACACGCCCGCTAAACTTGGCAAGAGCAAAAAGTGCCACGTTGAGGGTGAATAGTTGAGGGACGCAAGCGAAAAATAACAACATGATATATTGAATTACCGGCTATTTCCGTTATAATGAACTTTTCCATAAACAAGGGAGCAGCATTACATTATGAGTCAGGTTGTTCAATTAGACGCGACAACGATTCTTATCAAAAGCGATAATGAAGACGTTTTGGCGGAAATCATTGATTTTGTCTCCGCAAAAGACAAACACGAAAGTGTCCGGTCTTTCCTGAACTTTACTTCAAATAACAAAATTTTAGGTGAAAATTATCAATTCAACAGAGAAGAATGTTATGACCGACAAGGTGTTCATTGATAGTAATGTTTGGGTTTATCTTTTTTCCGATAACAAAAATCACAAAGCAAAAGCCGCAGAGAGATTTCTTGACGACGCTGTCAAATCCGTTTTCGTTACATCTTGTCAAGTAGTGAATGAGGTATGTAATGTGCTGAAACGTCACGGTCTTGCGGAAGACAAAATCCGTACCGTTATTGAAAGCATTACAAATATATGTCTGATGCAGGATATATCCAAGGAGGTTTGCCTGCTTGCCTCGGCGTTACGTGAACAGCACTCACTGTCTTTTTGGGATAGTGTCATTGTTGCTACTGCGAAAACATCCGGTTGCTGTCTTTTAATCAGCGAAGATATGCACGACGGACTGGCAGTAGATACATTGCGTATCAAAAACATTTTCTCATGAGTGTGCAAACAACACTGCTCGTCAATGTTGGCAAGAGCAAAAAGTACCGCCTTGATTGTTTTGGGATAGGAATCGAAGGAAATCCAAGACAGACAAAAACTCCAGCACCGAGATGAATAATTCGAAACCCATGAAACGCAAGAACGAAACCCGTTCAATTCAAATAACAATAACGTCAGATGGTATCGTCTTTTTCCTCATTCTGCGCAAACACCGATTCGGAGTTTGCTTCCTTAACGTAACTAGAATTTGCTGACACGGCAAGTCCCCATACAAGAATCATCCATGGAAGTGAAAATGGTACCATACATACAACGGACATACCTGCCATACAACTGCCGCCGTTCATTGCCGCAAACCAACAGAAAACATACCAAAGTCCATAAACAACCGTTGAAAAAAGCAGAATGAGTGACGGAACAATGTATCTCATTTTTATTGCGATAAGAAGAGAAACAGCCAATGGCGAACCGGTGAACAGCCACAAGAACAAACCGCCCCAAATAACATCAAAGGTCGTGGGCGCAACGCCTCCATATATGGAAAGACCATAAACACAGGGCGAAATGATATAGGGCGCAATAATCGTCCATATCATCATCACTCCAGTTGTCCAAATGGTTACGTTTCGTATTGTCATTGGTGTTTTTGGTGTGTTGCTGTACTCGGTATTATCGTTACTCCGGCAATTTAGTTCTTTTCAGTTCTTGAAGCAGCCGCTCGGCTTTTGTAACATTGCGAATGTTAAAAAATCCCTTTTTTATCGGCAGAATGGAACCCCAATGTTCGGTATGGAAACAAAGATTACCCAGCCCATTGGCTTTCTGCTTGCAGAATATATCACCAAAGTCCGCCGAATAATAACTCGTAACATTGAACGCCGGGAATGTTCCCTGAACAACGATTGCCCGAAAGTTCGTAACGGCATAAACAGTCCGTGCCGTTTTTCGCCGCGTTTGTAACGGAAAAGAAAGTAAGAACAAACCAAGTAACAAGTAGACAGAGCAAAGTATAGATATTATTAATAAATCAGGCACACCGCCAGGGTGGGAACCATACCCTAACATGAGTGTCATAGAAATAATCATGACAGAAATGTAAAGCCCAAAGCCGAATGCTATAGACGAACCCATCGAAAAGTAATAAGGGATGGGCTTCGCAATCCATTGGATTGTTTCATCGTCCATGAGTCCGGCATTGACCAGTTCCCGCAGTTTGTCGGGAACGGCTGCATCGTCAAAATCAGCGGGAGAAGCATCGGAAAATTCGGACATGGGTTTAGCAGGGGGGTAACTTAAACTGTAAATGGAACTATATTTTACCACGAAACACACAAAATACAAGAAAAAGAAACAATAGGACGCTGGTAGGTGTGTAAAATTTTGGGGGGAATTTATAAAGGAGCGAATAAACCGCATTCCTACGGAATGGGATTTATTGATGCTCAAAACACAATCCATAAATTCCCCAAAAACTTTTACACACCCTCGATAACCGGCGGGTTATCACCCGCCGCTCGTATTGTTGTAGGTATTTCTTCCGAATTCCGCCGTCCAACTCTTGAGACGTTGTTCCAGTTCCGGCGTTAGCAATGACTCGTCAAGCCGCCATAACCAGTTGCCGGAAGCGTGACCGGGAAAATTCATTCTCGCCTCGGTCGGAAGTCCCAACAAGTCCTGCATCGGAAATACCGCTATGTTACCGGGCGAACTCATTACCTTGCGGATAATCCCCCAAAGAATCGTTTGCCGATTCAACGGAGCATCTTCCGGCACGTACTCTTTTATCATTCCAAACAAATATTCAAAATTCCAAAACGGTTCCGCCTTCTTTCTATCCGCCAAAACCTCGTCAAACCAAGCGGACAAAGTGTCGGTATCGTGAGTGCCGGTGCAAACCAGCGAATTCTCTTTCCATTCTGCCGTTGCGTCGGTGTCCCTGCGAAAATCAAAATAGAACTGGAAAACATTGATGCCCGGAAAATTGTACTTGTCGCGGAGTTGATGAACGCCGGTATTCATCACGCCCAAGTCCTCCGCTATCAACTGCGCATCAGGAAAGGTCTTCAGAACCGTATCGAAAAACTCATCAGCCGGACCGGGAACCCAATAACCCTTATCGTCTTCAGCCCTTTCCGGCGGCATACTGAAATAATTGTAAAACCCAATGAAATGGTCGAGACGAACCGCATCGAAACGCTGCAATGCCTTTCCGATACGTTCAAGCCACCAAGAATAGCCGCTTTCACGGTGAACTTCCCAATCATATAGCGGTGCGTCCCAACGCTGCCCGTCGGGATTAAAACTGTCGCCCGGCACACCGGCAACGCGCCGCATTTTTCCGGTTTCGTCTAACTGGAATAAGTGCCGGTGCCTCCACGTATCAACACTGTTATGTGAAACGTAAATCGGAACATCGCCGATAAACATTATTCCTTTATCGCGGCAGTATTGCTGCAATTCCTTCCATTGCACTTCGAAGAAAAGTTGCAATACCGTGTGAAAATCAATTTCTTCCTGATGAGCCGCAGAAAATTCCCGCAGAGCGGACTCATCGGCATTGCGAAGTGCGGTGTCCGTCCATTTCGTCCAATCCGGTGTCCCGAAAAAATCTACCAGCGAGCAAAATACGGCGTGTTGTTCAACCCAAGTATTCTCCTTCAGAAATGTTTCGGACGCATTGTGATATTTCGTTCCGCTTGTTTCCCGAAATTTTTTGACGGCTTTGCGAAGGCGGCTTGTCCGTATTTCTCTTGCGGCATTGTAAGCAGTGCGGGAGATTGGACCCAGCGGAATTGACTCCAAATCGGCTTTTTCGAGCAGTCCTTCGTCAAAGAGAGCATCGAGCGAAATGTAAAGCGGGTCGGCGGCGAAAGTCGAGATGCTGGCATACGGCGAGAAACAGTCGTCAATGGGGTTGACGGGCAGCATTTGCCAGAATTGCTGACCGGAACGCTGCAAAAAGTCGGCAAACCGGTACGCGCTTTTGCCTAAATCCCCGCAAAGAGGACTGCCGAAAAGAGAGGAAAGAGGCATCAAAACACCGCTGATTCGCCGCTGTAAATTCATAATGAAACGTTGACTGAGGATACTGGATAGTAATAGAGTTGTTCGGGAACCGACATTTCTGCGTAGGTAGGAATCCAGAGGAACAGGTACAACCTTTTACGTCTAGATTCCCGCTTTTGCGGGAATGACGGTTTTGGAGCTTCCGAACAGGTCTAATATAATGATATTTTCCCTGTATATCCGCTTTTGTCAAGATTGAGCGGGAGTACCGGCTAAATACCGGCGGGCGTATGCCCGCCGCTCTTGCGTATGCCCGCCGGTATTTCACTTATCTACTTTTTCACTTATTCCGGGTTTTGAATTCGGCGCAGCAACACTCCAATCGGCATTCGTTCCTTTCCGCTGAAGCGCAAGCC
>WRCR01000272.1 GCA_009783865.1 Planctomycetaceae bacterium
GAATACGTTTTGACCGTTCCTTTACCCGATTGGGTCGTGAACCGCAATGGACAAAACAGCGGTACGGCGAAGTCGTTTTTAACGATGCAACGCTTTGCTTGGAGCATTGGCAGAGTTGCGGAACCTGTCACCCTGACGGACGAAGCGACACGTTGAATTGGGATTTACTCAACGACGGACAGGACAATCACAAGAATACGAAGAGCATGTTGTTTGCACATGAAACGCCGCCGAGTATGGCGCACGGTGTCCGCCCTGATGCGGAAACTGCCGTCCGAAAAGGGTTTGAAACGATTTTGATGCTGCCGGCTTCCGAAGACGAAGCAGAAGCAGTTGACGTTTATTTGAAATCCTTGCAGCCGGAGCCGAGTCCAAAACTTGTCGGCGGACGACTTTCCGAATCAGCGAAGCGGGGAAAGAAAATTTTTGACAGCAGCCGGTCCGGCTGTTCCGTTTGTCATCCCGGACCATATTTCACGGATATGTTGAAGCATGATGTCGGTACCCGCTCGCCGGTTGATACCAGTCAGTTCTTTGATACGCCGACGCTGAAAGAAGTATGGCGGACTGCCCCATATCTGCATGATGGTCGTTATACAACGATTCAGCAACTGCTTATCGAAGGCAAACATGCCGATGCGGATAGAATCGGACAACTAACGGAAGAGGAAATCGATGACCTCACTGAGTATGTGTTGTCGTTGTGATTTTAGCGGGGGCTAAAGCCGCCCGCCTCTTTGACGGAAGTATAACAAAAAACAAGACGGCAAGTGCACATAAGAGAGCGGGTATGTCGCCGATGGTTTGATATACCGTGTTCCAATGTAATTCGGGATAAATCGTTCCTTCGACAATTTTCGCTTGTCCGCGGCTGCCGATGTTTTGAATAGTGCCGTCTGGTCTGATAATAACCGAAAAGCCGCCGTTGTTTGCCGAGATGTGCCAAACACCGTTCTCGACCGCCCGAAACACCATTGTCGCTAAATGCTGGTCGACTTGCCGCGAACCGTGAAACCATGCATCGTTGGAAAGATTTATTAGTACTGCAATCTTATTTGTCGTTGCTTGCGCAACGACGCTCTGACGGATAAAGTGCGGGACGGTACTCTCGAAACAGATATTAGGCGTGAAATACAGAGCAGAAGGATGCAAGCCCGCTGCGCTGAAATCCATTGCAGTGAAGTCCTTGCCGCGTCCTGCTTCCTGACACAGCGTCTTGATGAAAAAATCATCCGGCAAGTATTCCGAAAACGGAATGTATTCCCCGAACATCACGAGTTCAATTTTATCATAACGGGGAGGAAACGGCAGACGGCAGACGGCAGACGGCAGAAGATATAGCGCGGAATTTAGCCGTTTGGGTGTCTCACTATCACGAAATTGATAAGTCGAGCAGCCGAACAGCACCGGCGTTTGTATTTCGTCCACAAATTCTTGTAATTGCCGCCGCCAATCGTCCGCCTGCTCTTCGGTCAATCCAACATTAGCCGGTTTGACTTCGCCGGTGAATTCCAATATCGGTATCGGACAAGTCGTTTCAGGAAAGATAATCAAGACGCGTTCATCTTTCTTTGCGGCTTGATAAGCCAAGTCAGCGAGTTGCCTGAAGGTCTTGTCCGAAACATCGGCAGCGGTTGCTAATGTTAGCGGAATGTTGCCTTGCAATGCGGCAATCTTAACGGGATTCGGCAACGGTTTCTGCATGCTAATATCGAAGTCCAAGCCGGAAAAGAAACCGTGGACTAAAACGGAGAGCAAGAGAAAAACCAACATAAAGGCGTAAAACGTCTTTTCATAAATCTTTTCACTTAAAGGAGTTGCGGCGGGAACTTTTCGGCGAAATAAAACCGCCAACGCTGCTCCGATTGCGAAAATCCACGCTGCGACGGCGTATTCACCGCCGATATTTGCGAGTTGGAGCAAGAGCGGCAGTTTGTAAAAAGCGTGTTGTAAAGCGCAGAACGAAAAGCCGCCAAGCAGGTGAAACCGCAGATATTCACAGCCGACCCAGCAGAGCGGCACGGCAAGTACCGCCGGTATTTTGAATCGGTGAACCGCAACACGGGCAGCGTAAAAAAACAAAACCCAGTAGATTGAAAGAAACGCCGCCAATGCGAACAGCGCGAGATATAAAATCGGATGCGGAAATGAAATCCAATAGATTGACGAAATCCAAAAAACGAAAGCGGTCAGATAAATGCTGGCAAAGGATTTGAATCCGCTTCGCTTGTTGTCGGGATTGGTTTGTTCGGCAGCGTTTTGGACGTACAAAGTCCAAAATACCGGAACGAGAAACGCTAATAGATAAAGGTTCAACGGCGGCAGTGCAAGGTAATAGCACACCGCTCCTAATGGGATGAATACCGAGTTGTTAAAAAATAAATTCTTTGTTGAAATGTTTTCTCCTTATTTTTTTTGGAAGTTATATTTCTGTGGACTATAGATTATAGCATTGCCTTGGCAGAAAATTCAAGCCGGAGTACCGGCTAACTGGTCTCTTGCAATATCAGCCGAAAACGATTACTCTTATTAACTCTTTATTATAACAACCCGCAAACAAAAAGAGAAACACTATGTCTTCTGCAAAAATTATTTCCGCCGTGTTCTTTTCTTTCGTCTTTCTCGCCGCTTCCATTCTTTTCGCACAGCCGAAGTTGACATCGGAAGGCATTCGGCTGCCGCTGAAAGGATTGGACGACCTCGTCTTTGAATATCCGCAACTGCAAGACAACGGTACGAAAACCCTCGCAAAAGTATTCGACAAAGTCATCACCGACAATGGACGAAATGCTGTCATCAAATACGAAGGAAATACTGAACTGCACTATGCCGTTAAAAATAACGGACTAGTCGAGTTGCGAATCAACAATCCGCCGGCGAACTTTTCTAAACTGCGTTTCGGTACTCTTATTCCGTTTGCTATCAACGAAGGCGGAAAATTCAGCATTGACGGCGGCGATGCCAAACCGTTTCCAATGGAGAAACCCGCTCAACCGCACTTGTATCAGGGAAGTGCAAACTCGATACTCATTACTGCACCCAGCGGAGCAACCTTGAAAATCAGCGGCTTTGAAGTCGGCAACTACTTTCAAGTGCAGGATAATCGCGAATGGAATTGGTCGATTTACTATCTGATGATTCTTTGTCCTTACAACAAAGACCACGAAGTTATTGAGTTGCGGTTTGAATCCGGTAAAGACGAAACCGTTAAAGTTGAAAAAATCGTTGATAAATTCGGACAGGATTTTTCGCGGAGTTTCACCGGAAAGATTTCCTCCGAAGACGAATTGAAAAAAGATGTCGAAACGGATAAAGAATACTACGCTTCGTTTCCGAAACAGACCGGTCTCGATGAATACGGCGGTTTTGACGGCACCGGCAAAGCACTCGGTTTGAAGAAAACCGGTTTCTTTCACGTGCAACAAGTCAATGGAAAATGGTATTTAGTGAATCCGGTCGGCAATGTGTTCTTTCATCGTGCCTTATGTGTGTTTAATCCGAGCGATGATTATACTTACACACAAGGGCGCGAATCCATTTTTGAATGGCTTCCGCCGCGCAGCGGACGCTTTTTTGAAATGAACACCGGTGAGAAAGCGAACACAGGATTGTTTTCCGTTGCAGACCGACCTTGGAAGGACTTCATTGCTGAAGTTGTGAAAACGAACACGGACATATTGCCGGTTCTCGAAGGCAAACGGAAGCCGTTTGTCTTTGACGACCCGAGGTTCGTGCCGAAGAAGTGATTAAACTTTTACACACCCTCGGACCACAGCCGGAGAACAAAACGTTGACTTTCCCGAAAAAATATGGTAAATTGCTTTCGTGATGTTGTGCAAATCGTGTGCATAACATCGGACTATCGCTTGTATTAGAATTGAGGAAACAATGTCAACGCAAAGTCAAATGAATCGCCGTGATTTTTTGTGCCGCTCAGGAATAAATGCTGCCGCCGTTTCTTCACTCGGCAGTGTCGCTTTAGCGAACAATCCGCAGCCGGTTGCGCAGCCCGTTCATCCTTTCAAGCCCGGTAAAGCAAAGTCAATTATTCAGATTTGGCTCTGGGGCGGTCCTCCGCATCTCGACACTTTCGACCCCAAACCAGATGCCGGTCCCGACTACTGCGGCATCTGGAGCAAGCCGATTGATACCGCCGCCGAAGGAATGAAAATCAGTCAGGGATTACCCCTCCTTGCCGCACAAGCGGATAAGTTCTCCATCATCCGAAGTATGGCACATAACAACAACGGTCACGAACAAGCGTGCTATATCGTTCAAACCGGACGGAATCCAGACAGCGGAATCAGTTATCCGAACATCGGTGCGATTGTCTCGCTTTTCAAAGGAACGAAGGAAGCCGGTTATAACAGTCCGTTGCCGCCTTATATCGTTTTGACAAGAGGGCAAGGACGCTTTTCCGAATCCGGCTTCTTGGGACCGAAATACAAGCCGTTTGTGACCGGCGGTAATCCTAACACAGACCCGTTTCTTGTTTCCGGTTTCGTGGTACGCGGTTTAACGCCGGAGCGGCAGCAAATCCGGCGTGAGATGCTCAATCAACTCGATGCAATGGCGGCGACAGACCCGTCAAATCCCGCATACGGGCAGACGGACGAAGCAGTTAATCACGCTTACGATTTGATTCAAGGCGATGCCGTGAAGACCTTCAACCTTGCGACCGAAGACCCCGCAATGCGTGAAAAATACGGACGAAACGAATTCGGTCAATCGTGCCTGGCTGCACGCCGGCTCGTCGAAGCGGGAGTTCCGTACATTACAATCAACTCCGGCGGCTGGGATATGCACGGCAAAATCTTTGACGCACTCGCAAGACGGCTGCCCGAAGTTGACAAAGGCGTTGCGGCGTTGATAGAGGACTTGGCGAAACGCAATCTGCTGGATTCTACTATCATCTGGATGTGCGGCGAATTCGGAAGAACGCCGAAGATTGACAACAACGCACCTTGGTTTGGCGGGCGGCATCATTTTGGTAATTGCTACTCCGTATTGGTCGCGGGCGGCGGTTTCAAAGGCGGAAAAATAGTTGGTTCGTCAGACGAATTCGGAAACAAACCCGTCGAAAGACCGGTCAAGCCGCACGACTTGCTCGGAAGTATGCTGGAAATGATGGGCATCAATCCAGACGATAAATTGCCGAATGCGCGCGGATATGATGTTACGATACAGCCGCCGGAGTCCGAACACGGACGCTTGCGGGAAATTATTACTTAACGTTCACTTATTACGAGCAGCGGGGGATAACCCGCTGCCCACATCTCTTGAATACTTAATCCAATGAATGTTTCGCTTGATAAGAATGAAACCTCTTTCACCTCGGAGGATAATATGCCGCAGGACAACAATGACTTATTCGGAATGGACGCAAACACATACTGCATGTTAATGCACTTGTCACAACTGCTGCTCTTCGTCATTCCGGTTTTCGGAATAGTGACTCCTGTTGTTCTTTGGCAAATCAATAAAGACAGAAACAAACAAGTCGATATGCACGGAAGAGCAATAGCGAACTGGCTGCTCAGCGTGCTTATTTATTACCTCGCCGGCGGCTTGCTGATAACCGTTGTAGCGGGTATTACTGCGTTGGTGTTTGCCGTTTTTATGACGGAATTTTTGTTTATTGCTGCAATTAAACTGATAATCGTTATAGCGGCTATCTTCACGTTTATTATGCTTCTCGCCTTTGTAGTGTTGTTTCCGGTTATCGGCGCAATCAAAGCGCGGGACGGCATCCTGTGGAAATATCCGTTGATGATTCAATTTTTCAGGTGAAACAATGAGAC
>WRCR01000273.1 GCA_009783865.1 Planctomycetaceae bacterium
AATCCGGTTTATAAAGAAAAATTATAAAATTGACGTTATAGCGGGAAATGTTGCTGCCAAAGAGGGTGCTATCGCTTTAGTAGAAGCAGGCGCAGATGCCGTAAAAGTCGGCATCGGACCCGGTTCGATATGCACCACGCGGATTGTTTCCGGTGTCGGCGTTCCGCAGATAACGGCAATTTACCGCGTCGCACAAGCGTTAAAAGAATATAACATTCCCGTAATTGCAGACGGCGGAATCCGTTATTCCGGCGACATTACCAAGGCAATCGCCGCCGGAGCAGATGTCGCTATGCTTGGAGGTTTGTTTTCCGGTTTGGAAGAAAGCCCCGGCGAAGTAATACTTTATCAAGGAAGAACGTACAAAACCTATCGCGGCATGGGTTCAATCGGCGCAATGGTGAAAGGCTCCAGTGAACGGTATCGGCACCAGCGCGGAACTTCACCGGATAAACTTGTGCCGGAAGGAGTCGAAGGACGCGTTGCCTACAAGGGTCCGCTCGACGCTTTTGTGTATCAGTTAGTCGGAGGTTTAAGAGCGGGAATGGGATACAGCGGAACACGAACTATCGAAGAATTAAGAACGAAAGCGAAATTTATCCGTGTTTCACCGGCTGCCACCCGCGAAAGTCATCCGCACGATATAACTATTACACAGGAAGCACCGAATTACAGCAGTGAATGGTAATAAATAATAAGTGATAAACACAGCGGGAATTGAGTCCCGCAATATAAGGAATAATAACAACTTCCGGTAAGGAGACCTATATGATGAAAATTTTGTCTTGCCGCGGTTTCTGCCTTTTTTCGTCGGCAGCACTTGCTTCTGTACTTGTCTTGGCTTCGTCTGTCTTTGCTGCGGATGCTCCGCGCTGGAGCAGACCAAAGACGAACGGCAATATCGTCACGGCGCAGCACAATGCCGCTTACAACGACAGCGGAACGATAGTTCAAGCGCAGAATCAACAGCCCATTCCGCCGGCGATACCCGGTCCGGCAATAAAACCGATGACCGATGCGCAGCGGGATACCATGTTCAAAGAACTGCGTCCGCAAAGCATAACGCCGCCTGCCGGTGCAACTAATACTCCGGGGGGATTTAACACACCGGGGGCTTTTCCTGTTATCAAAGATGACCCTGTCCCTGCACCGGAGTCCAAGTCGCTTGTAAATCAAAAGCGGGATACTTACATTTCCAATCCCGACGCGGACAAATCCGCTGTCGAAAAGGTTGTCAATCCGCAAGCGGTTCAGGATAACACAAAGAGTGAAACCGTCAAAGCACCGCTGCCGGTTCCAAAGAGCGGGTTGGATTCAATACCGGATTCACAGAAAGTTCCGATGCCGAGCAGTTCATATTACGATTACACTGTTGTTAAATCGAAGGAAATTGAATGTCCGAAAAACATGGACTTAAAGTCAATTAGGGAAATTAGTTACGACATCAGACCGTCCTCGGATGAATTGCCGAAAGAATGTCCGCTGCAAACGACTCCTTACACAGGCAGGCATTTTGCGCAGACCGTTTATCAATGGAAAGCGTCCGCGCTTTGCACAAAAGCGGCTTACTTTGAAGATGTCCAGTTAGAACGCTACGGACATTCGGTTTGTCCGACACTTGAGCCGGTGATTTCGGGAGCAAGATTCTTCCTGACGGTTCCTTTCCTGCCGTATAAGATGGGCTTGATAACACCGGATGAATGCGTCTATACACTGGGACATTACCGTGCCGGCAGTTGCGCACCGTATATGCTTGACCCGCTGCCGATTTCCGTCCGCGCCATTTTATTTGAAGGTGCTGCCGTCGCCGGTGCTGTTGTACTGCTTCCGTAATTTCGCAGTTATGAAAGGGTTCGGTGACATCCAATACCGGGACGGAATACATCAGTTCGCACATTCTTTGCTCCTATCCGGCGGAATATCTGCCGACAGAGATATTGCTGCTTGATACTGTTCCTTCGTTGAGTCCGTGCCAGCATTGGCGGGTCAATTCTCCTGACAAGACATTTTTCCTGCGGCGTATTCCGTTTGATTATATCAGAAAGGGACAACTTCAATTTCAGCAGGCGGTTCTCTGGCACGCTGTTTCTGAAGGAATCGATTTCGTACCGCTGCCGCTGGAAACAAAACGGCACAAGGGCTTCGTTACATACCAGGGCGGATATTGGGAATTACTGCCGTGGTTTAACCCGCAAGAGCAGTTTGATGTGCAGAATCCTCTTGCAAGCGGTAATCTTTTGTTTCGGATTGTTTCTGCGATGATGCTGCTGGCGCAGTTTCACATAGCGGTTTCGACATTTCCGATACCCAGCCGCTCTGTATCATTTTCGGAAAAGTGCGGCGAACAATTATCGAAGTGGAAATACTATCTCGGTGGCAACTTGTATAAACTTCATAATGTTTTGAGCGATGTCGTTACCGGTTCACAATGCAGTCTGCGGCAGCGGAACTATGTTTCTCTTGCCGACTGCGGGTTTCGGGTTATCGAACAGGCACTGCTCTACACCGGTACTGCAACAAATACACTGAAAAGCGGTGCGGTACTGCCGGTGCCGGTTCAGGTAATTATCGGCAACGTCTGCGGTCGTCACCTTCGGTTTAACGAAGAAGGTCTGTGCGGAATCATTGACTTCAAAAAACTATGTATTGACTCGGTTGCGTGGGATATTGCTATGCTGCTCGGTTCAACGGCGGGCTGTAATTCGCTGCTTTGGACCGCCGGTTTGAAAGCGTATCAGAGTATTCGTCCGCTGACACAGAACGAAATGTTTCTGATTCGGGCGTTTGAATTGTCGCCGTTTCTGTTAAAGGCGTTGGATTATCTCGACAAGGTATTTCTTGAAGAGCAAACTTTCACCGACCGGCAGGTTGCGGAGATTGTCCGCCGAATCGAAAATTGGTGTCAGCGGTTTGACATTGAACGCAAACATCGGCGGGCGGTGTAGTATTCGCAGTTGCGGGGGCTAAAGCCCCCGCCTCTTTAAGAGTATGAACGAACTCACGCGCTCTTGTTTAGAACTTCCGGCTTCGGTATTGAAAGAATCGCTTGTCTGCCTTCTACCGTGTCTTCCGTTACCCGATATGTTCCGCCGGCAGGCAAGTCCGGCAAATCGTACATAATATCGAGCATAACATTTTCCACGATAGACCGCAATCCGCGCGCACCGGTCTGCTTTTCGAGTGCCAGACAGGCAATCGCCGCCAGTGCCTCATGAGTGAACTCAAGGTGTGCGTTCTCCATCTCAAAGAGACGTTTGTACTGCCGCACAAGAGCATTCTTAGGTTCGTTCATTACACGAATCAGCGTCTCCACATCGAGTTGCTTCAGCGTTGAAATAACCGGTAAACGCCCAACCAGTTCCGGTATCAGACCGAAATGATGAACATCTTCCGATGTCACTTTCGTCAAGTAATTTCCGTCGTGCTGTTCCTGCTCATCCGAAAGCGGTACATTAAATCCGATGGACTTCTTGCCGAGACGCTTCTCGATGATATCCTCAAGACCGGTGAAAGTTCCGCCGCAGATAAACAGGATATTTGTGGTATCAATCTGAATATACTGCTGTTCCGGATGTTTGCGTCCGCCCTGCGGCGGTACATTAGCGACAGTTCCTTCGAGCATTTTCAACAGCGACTGCTGAACTCCTTCGCCGGAAACATCGCGGGTGATTGAAACGTTCTGACTCGTTTTTCCGATTTTATCGATTTCGTCAATGTAAATGATTCCCCGCTGTGCTAATTCGACATCGAAGTCAGCAGCGTGAAGCAGTTTGAGAATCAGATTTTCTACATCTTCGCCGACATAACCGGCTTCGGTGAGCGTGGTTGCGTCCCCGATTGCAAACGGCACATCAAGGATTTTCGCCAGCGTCTGCGCAAGCAGCGTTTTGCCGGAACCCGTAGGACCGATGAGCAGAACGTTGGATTTGTCAAGGATGACATCGCTGCCTTCGTCTTTGTTGACCAGCCGTTTGTAATGATTGTGAACGGCAACGGACAAAACCCGCTTGGCGTGTTCCTGTCCCACGACGTATTCGTTTAATTTAGCGGTAATTTCGCGGGGAGACGGCACTCTCGTCAAAGGTTTAACCGTTACACCGCTGCGGCGGCGGCGTTCCTGCACCAAGATGGTTTGGCACAAGTCGATACATTCTGCGCAGATATAGACATCGCCGGGACCTTCTACGAGAGGACCTACGTCTCGATAACTTTTGTTGCAGAATGAACAGAACGCGCCTTTTTTCGTGGTGTTGCCCTTTGTGTTTGAGGTTGAATCATTTCCGTTGGACATTGTTTTTTTGCTTTCTTCTCCAGTGTTACGTTTCGACCTAAACCGGCAGTCCGCTGATAAAACAGCAGCACAAGCCGAACTACGGTCAGGTTCCGACGCGGATTCCTTTTTCCGTATCCATGGAAAATCTGCTGAAACAACCGGTTAAACCGGCATTCCGGCAGAAACAACCTCCTACGTTTCTTGCGTTTGACGCATTTCCAAAACTATTTACTGTATCCGAATAGTTATCCTGACGAACCGAAACGGCAGCACATTACTGGCTGCGTGTTCCGCATTCGTCATTAACTACGAAAGAAACAGCGTTTTTGTTTGCCTTTTATCGAAAAAACGTGAAAAAAATTAAAGTACCGGACTGTCACGGGTTTTGTCCGTCCTTTTTTTCTATCACGGTGTCTCCGCCATCTCTTCGGGCAAACAGTGTTTCTTCACTTTGACTTTCGTCTTCCAAGCCGCCATCTCTGCGGGATTGACTTTCCGCTAATAATCGTTCTAAAACGAATTTAGCATTGTCATCACCGGCGGACAGCACGGCATTCAACTCTTCTGCCGTGAAGTGTCTTCTGACAATTCCGGCAGAGATTCGTTTCCTTATTAATCGGAATTCTTCGTCTGATAATTTGCCTTCTGTTTTCAATTCCTGAAAATAATTGAGGTATTCTGCCGGTGAAATTTCGCTCTGTTCCTGTTGTACCGAATAGGAGCGGAAGCGGAAAAGAACGTACAGCGCAACAATTATTATAACCGCTAATATCATTAAATTAGCGATTAACGAAAAAACATTATTTGAGAATAATTCCGGCATGATTGATAATTTCCTTATAAAACGAAAATACGGACGGACTTCTTACAATAAAACTTACCTATCTTATTTTTTTTCACTATTATGTTAAACTGGAAGGTATAATCCTGACGAAAACAAGAACGAGGCGTTGTTCCCTCTATTACCATAGGATAGCAAAAACGCCTGTAAAATGGAACACTACCCGAAAAATTGTGCCGCAACCGCGTAGGAGATACCTGATATGTTGGTTCTTTCAAGATACCGTGATGAAAGTATTTATATCGGCGATGATGTAATTATAACCGTTGTCGATGTTCGAGGAGATAGGGTCCGTTTGGGTATTACCGCGCCTGCAAATGTTTCTGTTCACCGCAAAGAAATTTACGATGCAATAAACCGCGAAAGGCGACAATCGGACGGAGAGCCGGCGAAGCCGCGTGAGCCGAGACGCCGTATTGTGCCGCCGATTCCGCCGACCGGTGCTAACCCGCTTGATCTGGGCAGCGTAGAAGTTCCGCAGTAAGCGGGTATTACTGCCACAGCAGCCGCTTTCGGACCCAGTCGTAATATCCTTCAGAAGCCGTTTTTTTAGCGGGGGTTTGCTCTTTTTTCTCAACCGGCGTTGTTGTCTCCGTCTGCGGCGATACAGCCAAAGACGCGTCGCGGTTTGCATCCAAAAATTCGGACACGGTGGTACCGTAGTCCGAAAA
>WRCR01000274.1 GCA_009783865.1 Planctomycetaceae bacterium
ATGGTAATTGTGAGTTGACAGCGCAAGTTGTTTCAACTTGTTCGTACACTGCGCCCTGCGTGATGCTTCCCTTGCCGCCTGCACAGCAGGGAGCAGAAGAGCAATCAGTACTCCGATAATGGCGATGACAACCAGCAACTCAACTAAAGTAAAAGCGTGTTTATTATTTATTTTCATTGTATTAGTCCTTATTAAAATTGTTTATAAAGCGATAAATTACAGAGTTACCGATTCGCCGCCATCCCGGCTTCCTATTGCCCCCCAGACCCCGAAAGGCGATTGACCGGAAGCATTACCCGGTGCCGTACTTATTCCGTCAAAGGTAAGGTTAGTGTGGGGGCCATCGTCAATCGTATCAGAAACGAACCTCACACTGCCGTCCACAAGTGCGACATTTACCCCGCCCTTGTGATGGCTTGACGGCGTTATCAGTGCGTTATACCCGCTTCCGTTGACATAGCACGAAGCAGAATTCGGCGGCAATACAGTAACGAAAGAAGTACTGCTATGCCCTCCGGTCAGCCAATTTGTACCGCAGAAAGAAGCCAATTCTGCTGCTGTAACAGCGGTCTTGCTATATTCTCCGCCGACCCCAAGGTTGCGGCAGGTATTTCTGTTGGAAAGATAAACCGGTGTCGCCGAAACAAAACCGACATCGGAATGGGAGGACTTAGAAGCCATGGAGTCCTTTACGCTTCTTGATGACGAAGCAACGCCGGTATAACCCCCTTTTACAAGGCAGCGTTCACTAAAACACAGTGTATTGCTTGTACCGTCCATTACACTGGAAAGATTATAAAATGTGAAGTAGCCGAAAACTCCCCGATGTCCTCTTTTCGCCGCTTCGGAAGCACTTCCGTTCGCCGCAGTATTCAGTTGTAGGGGATTATCACCGAGATTATAGCGGTAATTCGTGCCGCTCGCTCTATCTCTTTCATGTTTTCCCGCATTGTTGTCGGAAGGACAATACAGAAAAGGTACTTTGGTAAGACCTACGTGAGTTGCCGGTGTAAAGGTCGCTCCGACACCCCACCAACTGGCACCCAGGTCTGTTGTCAATATCTGGTCGTATAACGGCTGCATTTCTACATACGGCAGCAATGCAACGAATATCCCCCACCTGCCGGGGTTATCCGTTGTTCTTCCATAAGGACCGCACATTCCGCCGGGCAGCGCAAAGTAGATGTCATGGTAATTGTGAGTTGACAGCGCAAGTTGTTTCAACTTGTTCGTACACTGCATTCGCTTTGCGGCTTCACGAGCGGCTTGAACAGCAGGTAAAAGCAATGCGATTAGAACGCCGATAATGGCGATGACGACGAGAAGTTCGACTAACGTGAACGCAACGTTAAACCGTTCGTTTCCCCCCCCTCAAACTACCGACATTTACACATTTCTTACTCATTTTAATATCTCCTGATTACAGTATAGTTAGTCACAGTGACGATATACAATATGGTATTGTAGCATACTTTTTCAGAGTTATCAATAGGGAAAAGTGCTAAAGCAGGTCAGAAATCACAATGTTACCGCCAAAAGCAAAATTAATATGCTCTAATGCAGGATTTTATTCTACAGCAAGAAATACATGACAAAACGAGACATTATTCAAGCGGTGTTAACCGGTCAGCGTCCGCCGTATGTTCCCTGGTCGTTTTCCTTCACTCTGGAAGCGGCTAATAAATTGAAGGAACATTACGGTACCGATGATATTGAAGGGCCGCTGGGCAATCATATCCTCGGACTCGGAAGCGACATAGGATTTTTCGAGAATCTCGGCGATGACCGCTTCCGAGACCGCTTCGGCGTTATATGGAACCGCAAAGTCGATAAAGACATCGGAATGCCCGAAGCGGTTATACTCAAACAGCCAACGCTCAACGGCTATGAATTTCCCGACCCGCTTGCACCGGAATTTTTCGCCGACATTGACAAGAAAATTACGGCGTTCCCCGACCGGTTCCGTGTTTTTCGCATTGGTTTCTCGCTCTATGAACGGGCTTGGACTCTTCGCGGGATGGAAAATCTACTGTGCGACTTTATCGAACATCCTGATTTCGTTCATGAGTTGCTCACCCGGATTGCCGATTACAACATCGCCCAAGTTCGGGAAGCATGCCGCTACGATATTGATGCCGTGTATTTCGGTGATGACTGGGGACAGCAGCGGGGACTCATCATGGGACCGCGGCTCTGGCGAAAGTTCATATTTCCGCAACTGAAAAGAATGTACGCCGTTGTACGTGAAGAATGCGGCAAGTTCTTGTTCATACATAGTTGCGGACAAGTCGATGAGTTGTTCGACGCCCTCATTTCCATCGGTTTGAATTGTTTCAATCCGTTTCAGCCGGAAGTGATGGATGTATGGTCGCTTGTTCCCCGGTATCGCGGTCGTTTGGCTTTTCACGGCGGTCTTTCAACACAGCGGACGCTGCCTTATGGAACAGCAGAAGATGTCCGCAGCGAAACCCGCCGGCTGCTCGAACTCGGCAAGGACGGCGGATACATCTTATCGCCTGCCCATTCCGTTGAAGGAGATGTTCCGCTCGAAAATATGCTCGCTATGATAGAAGAAGTGCAACAAAATTGCCCTTTTTGAAAGAATTTGCTTGACTTTTTTTGAAAATCGGTTATTATGATGACGGGTGGATTATTTTATGAAGATTTTATGATTTAGGAGTCCTTATTATGAGAATGACGGAAATTAGGTTAGGCAATTTGAGGGGGGAAATGAATTAAGAGCGGCGGGTGATAACCCGCTGTCCGCCAGTTGTCATTGGCGGCTCGTATTTGCATTTACTCTCGTCGAACTCCTCGTAGTCATTGCCATCATCGGTGTGCTTATCGCTCTGCTCTTGCCCGCGGTGCAAGCCGCCAGAGAAGCCGCAAGACGAATGCAGTGTACCAACAACGTCAAACAAACCACGCTTGCTCTGCACAACTACCACGATGTCAATGGTGCTTTTCCGAACGACGGATACACAACTTGGGAGGGGCAATGCAGAAAAAACACTACCATGGGAGTTAGAGTAAAACTGTTGCCCTTTAATGAGCAGGCGCAACTTTATTCCATTGCGGATTGGAACCGCAGTTACAGTAATGGCGGGGCAACAGAAGTAAATCCCGGCAACACCTATATCGGGACAGTGAAGTTGAGTTACCAGTTGTGTCCCAGTTCAATAAATCTTTACGCAACAGGGAACTTGAATGCAACAACCCTGGTAGCGGCTGATGAGATAGCAACCGCAAAATGGCGCATCGGTCACTATTATGGCAACGGCGGTGCTGCTAGTATTGTCGGCTGGTCGCTTATCCAGCGCAACGGAATTGATTTTCGTTTTATGAACGGCTATATGACTGACAACGGAATAATGAATCCGGGAACAAATAAAGGTTTCGATGCAATCCTTGACGGTACATCGAATACCTTTGCTTTCGGCGAAATGTCTTGGGCAGAGGCAACTCCGCGTGCCTGGCACCGCGGGTTCCATATCAACGGCGATAGTGCGACGGCTTCTGACCCTTCTGTTGAAGGTTTCGATCCGTATTATATGTCTGTCAAAAATGTTCACGACGGATTTTTTATTAACGCCGGTAAAACCCGAAAGGCAGCCGATGACTGGACAGCCGCCTCCGGGGTTCTCCGATTCAGCAATCTCAAGACCGCCGGTGCTTGGGGCAGCGATCATCCGGGCGGCTGTCAATTCAGTTTAGCAGACGGTTCCGTGCGGTTTGTTTCGGAAAATCTTTCGGTTGACGTTATGAAATCAATCGCAAGTATTAACGACGGACAGAGTTACACGCTGCCGTAATTACCAGTTCCGATTTTGCATCTGTTGGGAATTCCAGAAGAAAAGCGGACGGAATTCCTGCCGTATCAGCGGCGGTTCTGTAACAGCCGCCGTTGTTTGTTCCTGAACACCCGCCTGCATAAACGAACTGCTCCTTGCGAAACCGCTGCTCTCCGTAGAAACCGAAAAAACACTGTTGCCGGTTTTATCTGCACCGGCAGTATACACGTTGGGAAATGCTGTTCTTTGCAGGTCTATTTCCGGTGTTGGAACACTCTTCTTGGTGCGGGCAAATCCGGCAGGAAATTCAACAGACGATTCCGCAAGCGTTTGCGCCGGTGTTTCGCTCGGCTGTGTCTGCATCGGCAACGGCTGATTTGGTATCGCCTGTTCCTGATACGATTGAATCAGCCGAAAGGAATCGCTCAATTCTGCAACGGGCATCATACCGACAGACGGTGTCCGCTTGACACTCTGTGCAACCGGCATCGGCGGTACAATTACCGGCGATGCCGCAACGGCTTCCGCTTTCGTTTCCTGTTTCGGCACTTCTTGTTTCGCCACCTCTTGTTTCGGCTCTTCCTGCTTTGGTGCTTCTTGTTTCACCACCTCTTGTTTCGGCTCTTCCTGCTTTGGTGCTTCTTGTTTTGGCGGAGCGGATTTGGCAACTTCAGGATGTTCTACCGGCTTCGGTAAAACCGGTTCGGACGGTTTTTGTTTCGGAGAGTCGAACTTTACCGCCGCCTTTTTAGTTTCCGCCATTACAGTCGTTTCAGCCGGTTTAACCGTTTCTACCGGTACGGGGGTTGCCGCAACAACTTTTTCGGCGGGTTTTTCCTTTATTTCTTTTTTAGGAATTTCTTTCGCTGCTATCACCTTCACCGGTTGTTCCTTCGGTGTTTCTTTCGCAACTTCTTTCACCGATTGTACTGTTGGCTGAACTTTGGGGTGCGGTGTTTCCTTCTCCTCTTTAATCGGAATAACCGGCACCGCCCAAGCGACCTGCGGTGTTTCCGTCGGCGGCTCAATGACCGGTTTCTCGAACACCGGCTGTTTCTTCTCTACCGGAATTACTGCCGTCTCAATATATTTGAAATCGGTCACCTCTTCCACCAGCGGTGCAATCGGTCTAACGTCGGCGGGCGGTGTTTCCACAAGTACAGTTTCAGAAAGCACTGTTTCTGCCGGTTTTGTTTCAACCGGCTGCGTATTAGCGGCGAACATTTCTGCTGGTTTTTCGGCGGGTGATTCTGCCGGTTTCGCAGCCGGTATCGCAAACGCAAATTGTTGTTGCGGTTCAGACGGCGATGCGACCGGTTCCTTCCAGAAATCGTTCAATTTCGGTTCCGGCTGCGGCTCGCTGACCGAAGCCAACGGAGCCGAATCTGTCGATTTGTATGCTGACTTGTCATTTTTCGGGCGGAACGCTAGTACCGGCTCCTCTTCGGGATTAGCCGAAACCTTCTTTTGCGGTTCTATGCGGGCAAATTCATATTTTTCCTGCGGCGGTGCATTCTGGACTACAGGCGCGCTCGGTACCTTCGCAGCGGTCTTCGGACTCTCCGGTGTTTCTTTCGGGTTATTTACTGCCTTAAGTTGCGCTTTCGGCCTGCTATCCGAATTTTGCGGCGGCACCAAGTTCACAACGGCAGGTTTCACGCTTTCAATACGCCGCAACGGTACAAGTTCATCATTTTCCGCTGTTTTTCGGACTGTTTTTTTGTCTCCGGTATCGGAAATCTTATTTTTCGCGAAATCGTTCTCTTCTGCCGGCGGCAGCATCTTCACTGCATTGTTTTCCGCGGAAGGAAACACCTTGATTTTATTATTTTGCGATGCCGGTTGTCTTTCCAATGCGGCAGCATCTTCTTTCTGCTGTGCTTCGCTGTTCAGTTTAGCAACGGCGCGTTTGGCTTCGTAAAACGACAATTCTTTTTTCAGTTGTTCCTGAATATCGGCAGTAATCTGCGGTA
>WRCR01000275.1 GCA_009783865.1 Planctomycetaceae bacterium
GAAGCGCAAAGTTATCAGTTCCGTCCCGACAAGGTTGCGCACTTCCTCAATCGGAATCTCGATTTATTAACGGCGAACCTGCCGGTCTCGACTTACTTCGTTGATGTATTTACCTCAATACCGCCGGTTGATTTTTATGACCGGGACGGCAAATTCTACAGCAGGGCAGAGACGTGGGCGCATTGGACGCAGGCATTCGATACAATCCGCACGCGGCTGTCGAAAGCCAACAAGGCGTTCCCCAGCGCAACAACTTCCAGCGAGGCGGGAATGGATTCGCTCATCGGACATCTTGACGGAGCGGACTGCCAATTCATGCTGCTCTCGGAAGAGTCCGGTGAATTCCGTATTCCGGTGAAATGTAAGAAATGGTCGCGGGTGCCTTGGTTCGATGCGGTTCACCACAACGTTTTTTCACTGCACGGTGTTGGATACAGCGGCAGATACGAAGCGCAGCGGGGAAGAGCATTACACGGTATCGACAGCGATGATTACATCACTTCCGAGATTCTAACCGGACATGCTTTGATGACCGATTGGGGCAGCGCGAAACGCAATGCTGTCCGCAAATACTGGTTAGCGCAGGATATTATCCGGCATCTTGCGGATAAACATATCGTCAAAGTTGAATTTGCTGACAATGACATTCAGCGGATGATTGTCACGTGGAATGACGGAACCGCTGC
This sequence comes from Planctomycetaceae bacterium, assembly GCA_009783865.1. Classification (GTDB taxonomy): domain Bacteria; phylum Planctomycetota; class Planctomycetia; order Pirellulales; family Thermoguttaceae; genus WRKP01. Next base: position 687 of record WRCR01000275.1, read on the forward strand.
GTTTGTCAACACCGGTGAAACGGATTGGGATGTAACGCAATTCATCAAAGGAATCAAAGTGGCAGATATAACAGTGCTTCCACAATACGGTTTTTACATCGGAAGTCAGAATCTTTCGGCGGCAATCGCCAAAGTTGGCGGTCGTGTAGTTGAATTCTCCTACAACCTACAAGATACTGCTGTCAAATTCTATGTTAACTCCCGTCAAAGGGGAGCGGTAAATAATCTCTGTCCCGTTATACCGAAGTTGAAGGAATTCAAGTATCTCGGCAAGAACGAAATACAGGTTTCCTTTGATTGGGATGCGAAAGGCAAAATCGACAAGGACTGGTGCATTTTTGTTCACTGTACTGAAAGGCGGAGAAATTGGCATCACAAGCCGCTCGAAGCATTTTTGGGCGGCGGGGGTTATCCGCAGGTTCCGACTTCGCAATGGAAGGGAACGGTCAATCCCGGCGAGTATAAAATTGCAATTCCCGATGAATTACCGGCGGGACGGTACTATCTCGTCACCGGACTTTACGATTCCAAAGGAAACGGCGGCAGAGCAAAATTAATGGGACTCGATACCGGCGCAGACCGCTATGCGGTGACGTGGTTGAAAGTGGAACGCAAAGCGGACGGCAGCGTGTCAAACATCTCGACTGAACCGTTTGAATGGAAAGATGAACCCTTGGCTGACCGTTTGCTGTCGAATGCTGAACCAGTTAACTTTATTGATGTCAAGGCAAAGGGAGCATTCCGTTTTGAAATGAATAAGAAAACAGCAACGCTAACCCCGCTGCCCGACGAACCGGCATCGGAAGTTGCTTTGAATTTTCCATTCACTTGTAAGAGCATCAAAGCGGTTGATGCAGACGGCAAGGAATTGCGGGACGTTCCGTTCAAGATTGAGGAAGGACGCACCGTCTTTACCACGAAAGAAGGCGAGTTTGCATACATACTTTCGCCGTAGGATAGGGGAGTTTTTCACACAAAGGCACGGAGGGGGGCAATGAAATACAAAATCCTGTTTTTGTTGATAGCATCCGTTTATCTTGTGCTGTTTTTTGCGGCACCGTTTGAGCCGTATTGCATTACCGGAGAAGCGGACTATCCCCGCTATGCCTTCTTTTCGTATCTTTTATTGCCGGACGAGTTTTTTTCCTCATGGCTGGGAGCAAACGGAGAATTCGGTATTGCAGACAGATTGCCGATACTCGGTTATGCCTTATTGACGGCGATAATTTTAGCGGTGACAGTCATTCCTGTTGCAGTGATTCTTCGCAATCAAACGATTGCGGCTCTGTTCGATAAACCGCGTAATCTAACGATTGCTGCTCTGTTCAACACACCGCGCAATTTTATGGTTGGGGCTCTGTTCGATACACTTCGCCATCTAATGATTGCGGTTCTGTTCGGCAAACAGCGCAATCGGACGATTACGGCTCTGTTCGTTTTTTACACGATTTTTTACGTTTTCGCTTCGGCAATTCCTTCTACCGATTACGATGTTCTTTCGTATCATCTTGCCGGTGCAAGAGAGTTTTACGAAGCCGGATGTATCAAATTCCTGCCGCATAATGTCTATGCCAATATGCCTTTCGGTTCTGAAATGCTCTACTGCTGGGGAATGTTTCTAACCGGTGATACATTTATCGGTGCGTTGGTCGGCAAAGTGTTAATCGCTTTGACGACGCTTATCACCGCAGCGGGATTGTACTTTTTCTGCAAACGTTTTGTTGATGAGACAAGCGGTGCTGCTGCTGCACTGCTCTATCTGACGAACCCATGGGTCTTTTATGTTTCAACTTCCGGTTTGAACGATGCCGTGCTAGGAATGTTTGCGTTTTTCGCATTGTACATGATAACATTTTTTTTCCATACCCCTCATGTCAAATCACGGTTAATCTTATTTCTGTTATGCGGTCTTTTTGCGGGCTGCGCAGCGGGCTGCAAATATACTGCCGTTGTATTCGTTGTTATACCATTGGTATTACTTGTTGTGATTCAATTTTACGGAGTTTCATACCGCGGAAAATATGCCGGTTTCTGCTGTTCGTTTCTCGCACTCTTTTTCGCTTGCGGGTTCTGGTATATCAAGAACTGGTATTACACCGGCAATCCGGTTTATCCGCTGTGCTGGTCTATCTTCGGCGATTCAAGCGGCACTTGGAACGCCGCTGTCAATGCCCGATGGACAGCGGCTCATTCACCGCATAGTTTCGGATTTATAACACTATTGCACGATATTTACCGCATCGGGTTATCAAGCGCGTGGAATAGTCCGCTGCTTGTACCGCTTGCGCTCATTGCGGTATTTACACTTTTCCTTCTGAAGAAGGACTTTGCTAACGAGCGGTTCAGCGGTCAAATTGTTTTCATTCTTTCGATTTATGTATTGTTTTTCTTCGCCGTTTGGTGGGGATTCACGCATCGTCTGGAGCGGTTTTTTGTACCGGCGATTCCATTTTTAACCGTCATTGCCGGTATCGGAGCGTCAAGGTTGCAGAACTTTTGCGGCAGGAAAATTCTTATTACGCTGCTGCTCATCAATTCCGTATATTGTTTCATCGTTTGCGGCGTTCCTGCACCGGGCAAGTTAAACCGGTTTCTTGCGCCGCTGGAAACGCTGCGGCAAGACCCGAACTGTTATACCCCATGGGCGGTTTGGTTTAATAGTCAGCAGCAACTTGACGGCGGCGTTCTCCTTGTCGGTGAAGCGAAGGCGTTTCTTTACGATGTTCCCGTGTTGTATTCCGTTTGCTGGAACGAGACCCCGCTGAAAGAAATTGCCGAAAGCGGTAATCCGTTGGAAGAATTTCGGAAGCGCAAAATTCGATACGTTCTCATCGATTGGGGCGAAATCCGCCGGTTTCAAAGTCCGGGAAATTACGGCTTTACGGATTTTTTGCAGACAAAGGCGTTTGAAGAACTTTTGACTAGCGGCATCTTGAAAAGTATGCCGCCGCCCAATGAGGATTGTGCGAAGACAAACGCTGCAGTATATCGGGTTAAATAGTTTAGCGGATTTCTAATCCTATGCCGTAAAATTGCTCTTGCCTTAATTTGTAAATTTACCTAATATACGCTGAAGGTTGTATAATTCATTTACCAGAGATGACAGCGATGTTTCCTTTATTACGGCAGCACTATACCATTTGTTCCGCTTTACTTTTATTCGGTATCTTTTCCTGTGCCGTTTTGCAAACACAGTTGCAGGCGCAGGTTATAACGCCTGCTGCGTCGGTAGTTCCGGCGGCAGTACCGGCAGCGGCTTTAACACCAGCAGTTGGTGAACCGGCTGTCGGAACACGCGACCCTATTCTGGGTGAACGCATTGCCCGCATTTCCAACGACAGGTCAAAACTGCCGAAAGATGCGGGACAATTCTATCGGGAATTTGATATTACCCCTTACACGAAAGGGCGGACTTTTCCTGCCGGTGTCAAACCTGAACAAACTATTGTCGATTGGATTATTCGTCAAACCGGTGCTAAAATCTGGCACACCGCCCCGTTTGGCTTTATGACTTGCGACGCGGATAATCTCTACGTCTATCAAACAGAAGCGGTGATGAAGGAGATTGCTGATATTGTTGACCGCTTCGTGGCACTGCAGTTTGTCAATGATTCCTGTAAAATCCGTATTGTTTCTGTTTCCCGTCCTGATTGGCAAACGCGGGGGCGGCAGTATCTTCGTTCCATTCCGATTTTTACACCCGGCGTGCAGGGCTGGATTGTCGATAAAAGCAGTATGCAAATCCTGCTTCAAGACCTTGCAAGAAGAAACGATTTCAAGGAAATTGTTCCGCCGCAGTATCAAATTCCTAATGGAATGCAGCATTCGTTTGTAACGAAAAAGCAGATAACGTATCTGCGAAATGTGCAGTCAAATGCGGCAGTCATCAGCGGTTATGCGGAAGACAGAGTCACCATTAACAAGGGAATGAGTTTATCATTTATTCCGCTTTCGGTTCTTGACCGCCAGAGTATAGAGGCGATTATTAAAGTTGATATAGCGGACGTGGAACGGATGCAGACACTGATGGTTGATGTCCCGACAGCAACCAATCCGCGCCAGCGGGTTCAACTTGAAGTACCGCAGATTGCCGCGTTTCAATTAGATGAACAAATCCGGTGGCCCAAGGACAAAGTTCTTCTTCTCGATTTAGGAATGGTTCCTTCACCGGTGCAGGAACAAACGAATGAATCTTCAAATATCCTTTCCGGTCTGACAAAAAATCTGACTTCGTCGAATAAGGTCAACCTTTTGCTGTTGATTGAACCAGCGGCTGGCGTTACGGTACAATAACGGAGCGGCTTTCCGGCGTGAGATGACCGAAATCCGCTATCTCTTCTGCGGCGGTGTCTTATTCATCGATTCTCCAAACGATATTGGTGCGGTGTCAGACCGCATTCACGGCGAAACGCTTGAACAAAGTAGTCCGCTGTCGAATAACCAACCATGAGCGCAATCGCAATAAGTGCGAAATCGGTTTCGACCAGCAATCGTTTGGCGCGGTTCATGCGGGTTTTCAATATCTCCTGTTCAACTGTGCGCCCCAACTGCAAGCGGAAATGCCGAATCAATGACCTAGCCGACATATCGACGGCTTCGGCAACGTCGGCAATGCTGATTTTTGACGTTGCATTAGCGCGAATAAACCGAACGGCGGCGGCAATACGCCGGTCATGGCAAGCAATAATGTCCGTCGATTGTCTCGCAACAACTCCAAGCGGCGGAACGAACACCGGTGATTCGCTGATTGTCTCCCCGTTCATTTTTTGCGCAAGCCGTTGAGCGGCAAGATAACCGATATGGAAACCGTTCATGTCGATACTGGAGAGCGGCGGTGTCAGGGCATCGCACACAAGCGTTTCGTTTGTCGTTCCCAGAATGGCAACCTCTTCCGGCACGGTAATATTGAGTCGGCGGCAGCCTTCGACGAGCCGCACGGCAAATGCGTCGCTGGCAGCCCAAATAGCAATCGGCTTCGGCAATTTCCGCAGCCAGCGAAGCACGGCGGAATCGAAACGCACTTCCCAAATGGGATAAAAAGTACGTTTTCCGGCTCCC
>WRCR01000276.1 GCA_009783865.1 Planctomycetaceae bacterium
TCTGCAAAAACATATTACGCATTTATCCGATTATACGTTGCTTGATACATCCTGCGGATACGGAAGTTTTCTGCGCGTACCGAATTCTATTGGAGCGGATTGCGATACAACAGCACTGCTTGAAGCAGAAAAAAATACGGAATGTAAATTATTTCTGCATAACAGTTTGCGAAATGTTTCACGAAAACAATACGGTCTGTTTGTTTCTGACAAGATAATTATCGTCGGCAATCCTCCCTATAACGATAAAACGTCTCTCGTTAAAAATTCAATAAAAAAAGAAACAGGGACTTTAGTACCCGAAATAGACGAAGACCTGAAAAACCGTGATTTGGGAATTTCATTTTTGCTGTCATACAATAAACTCGAAGCGGACTATATTTGCGTTTTGCATCCGCTTTCTTACTTGATTAAGAAAACAAACTTCGACCGCTTAAGAAGTTTTTGCCGGTCTTATAAACTTATTGATAATTTAATAATAAGCAGCAGTGAATTTTCGGCGGCATCAAAAACGACAGCGTTTCCGATTGTCATCGCATTATATCAGCGGCACATTGGCAAAGAAAAGACGGACCAAGAGGCGGGGGATTTAGCCCCCGCAACCCAGCAATGGAAAACGAAAGACGGCAAAACATTTACTATCGGGCAATTTGACAGCGTCGGTAATTACATAACGAAGTATCCGAATCAGCGTGCTGTTAAACAGGATGAGACAGCCGCATATTTTTGGACTATGCGGGACATCAACGCATTAAAACGTTCAAAGACCTTTGTTGCAAAAGAGTGTTCGTCAACGATTCGGGTGACAAAAGAATTACTTTCTTTTTACTGTTATGTTGATGCTTTTAAGGATTATATTCCGCATATTCCGTATTATTTCGGCAACAGCGATATAATGATTAACAAGGAACGGTTTGTAGAATTGCAGAACATCTTTCTTGCAAGGGCTTGTATGAAGCACAGCGAATTGATAAATCACACTTCCGCGATAGAGTATTCTGCACAATCAGAAAAATTATTAGACGAGTACTTTCATGTATTATTAGGAGAACATTATGTCAATTGAAATTGATAAGATAAACAGTACGATAACTGTCTTGTTTCCTTTAACGACTGCAATGGGAAGAATCCGAGTCAAACGAAGACGATTTTTAATGAATATGGCGAATCTGTGAGTGTTTGCCAAACACCGTTTACGTTGGATTGTTATATCGAATGGCAAGTCGGATATGATACGAAAATATCTGATACTGACAAGCAAACGACGTTACGTGACAAAACGTTCATAGGGGCTAATGGTAAAAACAAATGCCTTTATGAGTTATCTGAATGGGTGTACTACTTACACGATTTTGAAATCGTATCTGAACAACAACTTCTTGATGTAAAAGAATTTCTGCTTCAACAGGTAAAAACAGATTTGATGGATGAGCATGTTGACTTGCGAATCACACGGTCGCATCCAATTACAAAACAGTTTTACGGAATAGATTTTTATCAAACAGACGTAAAATATCCGCTATTGATTCATCGTTTTGAAAATTACGAGGTGATAGCAGAAATTAAAATCACAGAAAAACAGGTAGCGGTGGGTGTTCAACCGATGTTATATTTTTGTTTTCCAATAACAGAATTATCGGCTGATACGCCTTTGCTTGGACGTACGGCAAAAACAAAAGAAGAAGGAAAATTGATCATCAATAAGAATAATCACAAAATCTTTATCGATATGCTGAATATTTTCGGTGTATTGAGTAAAAATCACAATCACGATGTCGTGAGCATTATTGATACGATTCTGAAGTAGAACAGCAAAAATGAAAGGTATTCTATTCGCAGTTCGGATATGATTCGTTCTGCGATTTGCGCCGCCATGAGTCAAGTATCGTCATTGTCCGATACAGCAGCATCGCTGCCCTGTCCCGCGTGTCCGATTCCGTATAACAGCGAAGTTCCGGCGCATTGCCGGAAGGACGCAGATGAACGATGTCGTCGTTTCCGAAAATCATACGAATGCCGTCTGTATAATCCGCCGCAACTAAATCGCCGTACGAAGCAAAAATGATGCCGAGCGTTTCCAGGCCGCCGAGCGACAAGTCCTCAATGCGCTGCTGGGCAATTTCCGGCGGGAAATTTTTCAGCCGGTCGCTCATCACTACTCTTTTTGGAAGTCCGCGGATTAAATCCGAAAGGGACATATTATTCCGTTTAGCATAACACAGCGTTCCGATATGAACAATTACCGGGTCACGCGTCGGCAACGGCGAAAGCGGTTCGTCTATAAAGTCCTCGTCAACAAAAATCGGCGAAGCGGTCAAGAATCCGCCGTTTGCTTCATAGCCGCAAACCCTTTGAAAACCGTTCTTTACGGCTTCCTGCATTTTTTCGATAACAAACGGCGAACCGATTTTCGTCCGGTTAACGTTCTTGAACCAGCCGCTCCTTTCGAGAACCGTGCTGGAACTAACCGGCGTAACAACATAATCGGCAAGCAAAAATCTTGCCGTGATAACACCGATGATGTCGCCGCGAATCCAGTTTCCGAACTCATCGAAAATCAGCGGTCGGTCTCCGTCTCCGTCGGCGGAAAGAATAGCATCAAACGGAATTTCGTCTGTCTTGACTTTCATTGTCGGCGGCAGATTTTTTCCCAATGCCCACTGACTGACGGCAACAGTATCTTCGTCCCGCAGTGCTTCGGTATCAACCGCAACAAATCTTTCACTGTGTCCCAAGCGGGTCACCGAAGCACTGAGTTCCGTGTATAGCCGAAACAGCAAGTCGGACGCAACTGACGAATGTTCATAAATTCCGAGCCGCAAACCGCTTAAACAATTTTTCGGCAGTGCCCTGATATAACGCTCAACATAACGATTCTCGGCAATTTCCTGCGCCTCGACAATCGACGAAGTCCGTGTGCGCGGTTGAAGCATGTGTAATCCGTCGAATAATTCATTGAATTTTTCCTGCGAAATATCAATTACCTGATTGCGGATGCCGTTTTCGTCATTTTTCAACACTTCGCCTTCCGGCATATAAAATTTGATGCCGTTTCGGTCTTCGGGAATGTGGCTGCCGGTAACCATGATAGACGGAATCTTTTCTGAAAAGCCGTAAAGTCCGAGACAAGGTGTCGGTACTTTTCCGCAGTTCACCGGTGTCAACCCGAAATGTTCTATTGCCCGAAAGACAGCGCGGGCAATTCGCGGGGACTCACGCCGCAAGTCGTATGCAACGGCGACTTTGTCAAACTTCTGACCATTTGCCGCTGCGTATTGTAAGAATCCGAGTGTGTAAGTGAAACATACGAAATCGTTCATGTCGGCAACGAGTCCGCGCACACCGCTGGTGCCGAATTTCACGTTGCTGTTCGTCATCAAATCGTGGATTGTTGTTGTCATCGAATTATCCTCCAACTTACCGTGTTGCATTTCTGCCGTTTTTCAACGAAAATCATACGGTATTATATCATTATAATAGGAAAACGGCAAATACGATGACAACAAATGCCGCACAATCCGCAATAAAATTGGAGATACTTGCCGGTTCACTCGGTTTTGAATTGAGCGGCTGGACAAAAGCAGAAGCACCGGCAGCATTTCCCGCTTTCGAGCGATGGATAGATGCTGGCAAAAACGCCGGTATGAATTATCTTGCCCGCCGCTGTAAGGAGCGGCAACATCCGTCGTCCGTTTTGCCGGAAGTAAAATCGATTTTAGCACTCGGCGTTTCTTATCGGACCGTTTTGGAAGGAACGGAAAGCGGCGGAAAACATCCGATTCGCTCGCTGTCCGGCATTGCGGAATATGCCCGCGGAACGGATTATCATCTTTGGTGCAGTGACCGGCTGCGGTCTTTATCGAAGACGCACGCCGAATTATTTCCGGCGGAACGCTGCCGCGGTGTTGTTGATACCGCACCGCTGCTTGAACGGCAGTTTGCGGTCAATACGGGTCTTGGCTTTATTGGTCGGAACACGATGCTGATAAACGAAACACTCGGTTCAAAATTCTTTCTTGCTTTTCTTTTGTCAACCGCTGAATTGCCGGACGATGTTTTCGGAAAGCCGATTGAGAATTCCTGCGATGAGGATTGCCGATTGTGTATCGAACATTGTCCGGTCGGAGCGTTGACTGATTATGTTCTCGATGCCCGCCGCTGTTTGAATTATTGGACGATTGAGTACAACGGCAGCGAAGATGACCAGCCGCAATTCGTGAAAGATAAGATTGCCGAAAGACCGGCAGAAAGACCAACGGAGTATTTTTTCGGCTGTGATGTTTGTCAGAACGTTTGTCCGAAAAATCTGCATATAGTACCGGTTTCAGGCGGAACTATACCGCCGGAGTCATTATCGCCGGAAGAGTTGCGGCGAATTGCTGCCGATACTCCGCTGGAAAGAGGGCTGATACAAGTTTTTCAGTGACGATTCTATGATGAAAAAAAGCGGGGGATAAAGCCCCCGCCTCTTGAATAACGTTACTTGAACGAATTATCGAAGTCCGCTATTAGTATGTATATCTTATCGGTTGACGGAATATCGGCGAAATAGGACCAGTCGGCGTGCTGTCATCGAAATCCAGCCACCACCAGCCGTCGTGCCATTCCATCGAAACCTTGCGCCAGCCGAGCGGTGCCTGTGGATACGGATAGAAAGGTCCGATATAAGGCCACGCTTTCGGTGAATACTGACGCGGATAACAAACCTCTGCATAATTCGGATATGCTGCATAAGAGGGCCACGCATAAGCCGGTAAATTCGGACAGTTATACTGTCCCGGCATAGGACCCTGCGGACCGTATGCTTCCGGATGATACGCACCTTGCGGAGGTGCCATTGGCGGCATTGCTCCGTGCATTGGTGTTCCGCCTACGATTTGCTGACCGTTGCCGGGAACATAACCGCCATGAATTTGTCCATGCGGAACCGGTGCCATCTGTACCGGTTGCGGTGCCATCTGAACCGGCTGCTGTACAGCGGCTTGTACTACAACTTGCTGCTGCGGCACAGGAACCGGCGCATTGGCTATCGACTGCGCTGGTTTGGGCGAGAATATTGAAGATTTCGGTTTCTCTTGCTTCACGACAGGAACCGCTTCCGGCTTTGCCGGAGAAACAACCGGCTTTACCGGCTGAACAACAGCACCGCCTTTTACCCGCAAACCGTTGTCAATTTCGGTTACCTTGACACCCGGTACACGGCGGACTTGTTCCAGAGCGGTCTGAACCATGTCAACACTCGCAACCTCCCCGGCAAGTTGCACCTTTCCGCCCTGATAGGAAACGGCTATGTCGTAACCGGGAAAACGCTCACTCAACGAAGCAGCAATCCTTTCCGCCGCTTGTTGATTGGTATTTGCCAAAACCAGTGCCGGACTAACAACAAGCACAGCGGCAAAAATGAACGGAACTAAATAAAGCCGCATTCCTTCCTCCTGAATATATCCTTACGGGTCAACAACGTTATCTTATTGAATCAACACAGTCAAAGCGACTCGGTCATGCCGGTACAGCATCTCAATCGGCAATTCAGCCGGAGAACTTACCGAAAACCTTAAAATTCCCTTTGGGTAAAATACAAAAATTACAACACAGGGCTTTTTTCAATTATCGTCTTTTTGCCGCAGATAACTTTAGAAACTTTAGGAAAAGATGCGGTTTCGGCTGAAACTCACGACATATGTCATGACAGATACTGTTCCAAATCGGCGTAATGCGGTTCCATTGCGAGCCGGTCGGCTTCA
>WRCR01000277.1 GCA_009783865.1 Planctomycetaceae bacterium
ACCGATTGTTTGCCGGAATAGTTGTATTAAAAACCATCTTATAAAACAAACTGAATGTTATGACGCGATTATATTATTTATTACTGGTAATGACAGCATTATGCGTAAATCCCTGTCAAGCAGAATCCATACATATTCGGAGTATCGCAGCACTTGCCGAAAGAATACAGCCCGGTTTGTCGCAGCATTTTACATTTGAACTTACGGCTGACCTTGTTGAAAAATTTGAAATAAGCACTGTCGATAAAAAGACAGCAATCAGGGGCAGTACGCCGAACAGCATCACTGCCGGACTGGGCTGGTATTTGAAATATCATTGCAACTCTGGAACTTTCTGGACAGTAAAACGCAACCCGATTCCTATACCATTGCCGACAGTCGCTCAAACGATAGTACGCCAAACTTCGATGAAGCATCGGTATTATATGAATTATTGTGTGGACAAATATAATTACCGATACTGGGACTGGACGCGATGGGAACAGGAAATCGACTGGATGGCTTTGAACGGCGTGAATATCGGATTGGTTATCATAGACCGCGGTGCTGTCTTGCATAAAGTCGTTGAATCCTACGGCGTTAATGAGACCGTTAATAGATATTACGGCGATGCGATTATGCCGCCAGCGCAGTTTCATTTTCAATTACATGAATATGAAAGAGCGCAACTTGACCGGCGTATCCGTCTGCAACAAGATGTGATTGCACGTATGCGGGAGTTAGGGATTCAACCTTTACTGGACGGCTTCAAAGGAATAGCTCCTCGGCAATTGGCAGACACACTGAAAGATGTCCGTTTCAAAGACGGCGGAGAATGGGGTGGAGAACCCAAGGAACCTTTTATTGAAGCGACCGACCCTTTTTTTGAAGAATTTGGAGCAAAGTATTACCAGCAGCAGAAAAAACTGTATGGCGACCAATGTTTCATCGCCGCCGACCCTGTAGTCGAAGGCAGTGCTCCTCAAACGGACATCGGCGAACTTGGTTTGAAAATTCAAAATCAGATTCTGGAAGCATACCCCAACGCCATTTGGGTGCTTCAAGGATGGCAGGCAAATCCAAGGGATGGACTTTTAAGGAAGACAAATCCTCAACGGACCTTAATACTGGATTTGTGGTGCGAACAACGACCGCAATGGCGTAAAAGAGATATTTATGCCGGCACTCCCTGGGTGTGGAGTATTATCAATAATTTTGGCGGAAGAACGGGAATGTACGGCAATTTGGATAATATTTTTGTTCAGCAGATAGAGTCAAAATCACAGCCGCAGGGTAAATTTCTCTGCGGAGTCGGTGCTCTCCTAGAAGGATTAGAAAACAATCCGGTGGTCTATAATGCATTATTTGAATCCGCGTGGATGGACACAAAGCCCGATATGCGGCTTTGGCTGCGGGATTACGCTAAAAGCCGTTATGGTAAATCGAATAAGCACATAGAAAAAGCATGGGAGATTTTATATGAAAAGGTCTACAGTGCGTCAATAACAAATGCCCAACAAGGTCCAACAGAAAATATTATGTGTGCAAGACCAAAGTTAAAAATTGACAGGGTATCTTCATGGGGAACGGCAATTCCGTATTTTACAAATAAGGACTTAATTCCTGCATGGGATGAAATGCTTTCTGCTGCCGAAGAATTGGGAGATAGTGACGGTTATCAGTTGGATTTAGCAGAACTGACTAGAGAAATACTAAGCAACTATGCCTGGGAACTTTACCCAAAGGTGATTGCAGCACATCAGCAAGGCAATCAGAAGGAATTTGGCATACTTGCTGAACAATTCCTCGAGTTGTTTGACGAGATGGAGATGGTTTTATCCACGCGAAAGGAATTTATGGTTGGTCCCTGGATTGAAACACACCGTAACTGGGGGCAAAATGAGAAGGAAAAAAGATACTTTGAAAAGGCGGCAAAGACCTTCATCACTGTTTTGGGTGGCAAGCCCTTTTCCGAAACGGGCAAGTTGCATGATTATTCATATCGGGCATGGTCGGGAATAATGACAGATTTATACAAAGCACGGTTTGAAACATATTTCAGAGAATTGCGAAAGGCAACTGATAAAAAGAGCGAACCGAACATTGATTGGTATGATTTTGATTATAAGTGGACGGCAACACCGCACAATTACGCATTGGAACCATCAGGTTCTACTGCTGATGCCTGTAAAATCTTACATAGCAAATATGGTAAAAATATCAACTCCGACGGAAGATAATCTGGACGAAGTTTTAGAGTTTGCCTTTCGGCATCTGCCGGTGCCGGAACGCAATATAAGAATACTATCGATACTCGAACAGCACAAGAACGGACGTGTTCCGCTCGAAGGAATCTTCGTTGCCGAAAATGATGCCGGTATTGTCGATGTTCTGTTTTCACAGCCGAGGAAGGATTGCGGTGTGATGCTCTGGGTACCGTCATTGCTCGAAAGTTGTCCCGCTGATGTTTTGTTTGAACCGTTTGTCGAATACTGCCGAAAAAATGATTTTCAGGCAGCACTTGCATTGGCAGATAATCGACAGACGTTTAATGTGACGAAGTTCGTGAAGAACGGGCAGTTTGAATATCTTTCGGATTTGGTACATTTTGCGGTGCAAGTCCATCCGGTATTACCGGCATATTTTTCGGAGACCTGTTATTTTCAACCGCTTTGCGGTAAAATAGACGAAGAAAAACGGTTAGAAAGAGTTGTTCAGGAAACATATAACGGAACGTTGGATTTTCCCCGATTAATGGGGGCGTTTCCTGTCGATAAAGTAATTGAGGGATACCGGTTGGACGGGCTGTATCTGCGTAAACTTTGGTTTTTCGTGCAGGATGAAAATAGAAACGACATCGGTGTTTTGCTGCTTGCCGACTGTTCGGAATACCTCGAAATCATGTACATGGGATTGACGGCGGAAGTTCGCGGACACGGACTGGCGAAGGAAGTAATCCGGTTTGCGCTGTCAGTTGCGAAAGAACTGGGTTATAAATTGTTGACCGCCGCTGCCGATGAACGAAACAAACCGGCAATGCGGGCTTACATCGGACAAGGATTTCAAGCGTGGGACAGAAAAAAAATCTTCGTCCGTTTTTTCCGTTAGCGGTGTTATAATGTACTATTGCGTAATATTGCTGCGGACAAAGAAAATATAATTGATTGGGGACTAAAATGTTTTACCACAGTCGGACAATTGCTGTTTTTACAGTTCTGCTTGCCGTACTCTCTGTGCAGTTGTTTTCGGGACAGTTATTTTCGCAGGACTTCGGCGGACGCTCCCGTGACGGCGGCAGAGGTCCCGGTATGGGTCCCGGCGGCGGACAACAACCGTGGATGCGCGGCGGCACAGACGGCGGAAGAGTGGGAATGAGACCGCCCGGAGGTCAACCCGGAGGACAACCCCCGTGGGGAAGCGGTCAACCGCCTTGGATGAACAGAGGCGGCACACCACAACAGGGCGGCGGGCAGAACGAAGCAGACCGTAATGAACGCGTCCTCGGCATGCTTCGGGCTATGGATACCAACGGAAACGGCATACTCGAACCCAATGAAGTTCCCGAATACCGCAGACAGTTTGTCAATGCTATGGTGTCTCGTCTCGGCGGAGACCCTAACAGACCGATAAATCTCAATGATTTGGCAAGGCGCGCGTCGGCGGCAAGCGGCTCCAATTCGGCTGCAAGTACGCCTCGTCCTGCCGGTTCGACTTCGACAAGCAATAGAAATACGGCTGACCCGCTGGTTCCATATTTCGGGGAAAAGGAACCGGCAAAACCTCCCGTGCTTGAGTTCGGACAGCGTGAACCGGTACAGAGAGTGGCGGCAATTAGTTCTCCTCCTGTGGTGCTTAGTCAGTCCGACCAGATTCTCCGCTCGGCGCGGGATATAATGAACAAACACGACAAGAACAAAAACGGCACGCTGGACAAAGACAAAGGCGAATGGGTTGGTTTGCCCTTTAATGCAGATAGAGCCGATAAAAACCGGGACGGCAGGATTTCAATGGCGGAATTGATAAGCGCGCTTGGCGGACAGTCCGGTGCCTCCGTCGGTGCCGCCGCAGTTGTAACGAAGTCCTCGACTCCTTACGACCGGCTTCCGCCGGGCATGCCCGACTGGTTCATTGAGCGGGATAAAAATCGGGACGGTCAACTGACGATGGTGGAATGGGCAAACGGGCAGCCGTGGACGGAAGCAATGGCTGACGAATTCCTTTTTCTGGACAAAAACAACGACGGATTAGTAACAGTTGCCGAAGTATTTGAGACATTGAAACAAGTGGACGAAGAAAAACGTCTCAAAGAAGAACAAGCCCAGCGTGAAAGAGAACGCTTGCAAGGCGTTGGAAATACAGCCGTTGCCGCAACTGCACAACCGGCGGGAACTCCGGCACCAACACAGCCGGCACCGGAAGGACAAGCGGCAACATCACCGCCGAGTTCGCCGCAGGGAACTCCGGTTGTACAAAGCGGTCAACCGCAGCCCGTTGCGCCGTCATCAACATCGCCGTCGCAAACTGCACCGGCTGGACCGGGTTGGCGGCCGGGAGCAGCGGTACCGACATCAGCACCGTCAACTGCACCGTATTCCGGCGGAAGTTCTCCGAATAATAGACCAAACCAGTATAGTCCCGGCGGTTCCCGCAACGACGCTAACCGCAATTCGAGATATGGAAGGGCAAGGTAAGCCGCGTCTTTCGTGAAACCATGAAATAATGTTTTCCACTCGCTCTAGTAGTTCGTATTGATTTATTGATACTGATATAAAATCCGAAATTTCTGTCTCAACTCGGCAATCACTTTTTCGTCTGTTGACCGCAGTTCCGGTTTGTTGTCGGCAGTGTTATAAGCACAGAGAACGAGTTGCGCTTTCAGATTCGTTTGTCCGTCCACCGAACCTTCTGTTTTTAATGTAGTAAGATTTCCTTCCTGCTTTGTGATGACGGCAGTCAGCGTAAGTGTTTGTCCCGGTTGAACAAAACGGGCGTATTTAACGTTCTTTGCTTCTTTCAAAACAACGATGCTGTGGGCAAAGTCCTCCGAAACCCGAATTAACCAAGCCGATGCCTGCGTCAACGCTTCCAGCATTAAAACGCCGGGCATTACCGGAAACTTCGGAAAATGGTCTTGCAGATATTCCTCGGCAAGCGAAAGCGATTTAACCACTGTTATTTGTTTGTTCGGCTCAAGCGAAACGATTCTATCTACTAACGAAAAGTGCATATCAGGAAAGGTTGTACGAGTTTGAAATATGAAAACATGTTGGTATTTTACACGATTTTTTTGCTTTTGCGAGTTAGTACCGCCGGTTATCAGTCCGATTGCAAGTTTCCCCGTCCCCACCCAGAACCACCTAACATCAAGCCCTGAATTAAAAAAATTTTTCGACGCAACCGCTTGAAAACAAAACACTTCCGAACATTGTATCATTTTGCACATGGTGACTACCTATTTTAACGTTATTTTACCTATTTTAATATTTAGTGGTGAGTTGCGAGTGGCAAGCAATGATAGCGCAGGGCGTAAACCCGCGACCCGCAACGCGCAAATTCTAATAACCCCGTCAACGTTGGCAAGAGCAAAAAGTACCGCCTTCGGAGACGGCAGACGGCAGATAGCAGACGGCAGTTTAGCGGCGGTCTATAAGACCGCCGATTATTTAGGGCGGTACTCTGCCGAAACTTGCGGCTCTTGAAGACGGAGTACCGGCTAGAGCATATCAGTAATTGGTGTGGATTCGCTTTCGTCATTCCCGC
>WRCR01000278.1 GCA_009783865.1 Planctomycetaceae bacterium
ACATACTGCCCGGTCTTGTGCTTGCCTATCTTGAGACCATTGTGTTAGCGGCAGTGGCAATCGCTATATCGACCCGTTTGCCGCTGCTTCCGAATTTGTCGATTACATTAGCAGTTTATCTTCTCGGCAACTTGATACCTGAAATAGTGCAGTCCTCGGTGGGACAAATCGCAATGGTAGGTTTTGCTGCGGAGTTGATAAGTGCGGTGCTGCCGTGTTTGGGACATTTCAACATGGAAACGGCAATCGCAATGGGGAAATCACTGCCGCCGATTTATGTCGTCTGGGCAGCCGCTTACGCCTTGTTATATTGTCTTGCGGCATTGGTGGTCTCGCTGCTGCTGTTTGAAGACAGAGACGTGGCGTGAAAAGAGCGGCATATTTAGATTGCGGCTAATCCCCGGCGGATTTCGTCAAAAGCGGTTTGATGTTCTCAAAGTCATTGGGAAGAAACTCATAGCCGGGTCCATGGGCAAAACTGACAATCGCTCCGCCGGGATGTTCACTGCCAATTCCGAAAAGATTGCGATTGATGCCATTACGAGCGGCTTCAATTCGGACTTCATTGTTCGGGTACATCCAATTTATCGGAAGCATACGTTCCGCAATGAGAATCGTGTTTTTGGGATAGTTGGCAATGTCATCAAGCGTAACCGTCCGCGAGCCTGGCGGGAATATCGTTTCTTCGCCGATGACCACCGAGTAATCACAATTTGCCCTGCGGAGAATATCGTTATTTCCTATAAAAACACTGTGAATATGTGGCGAAGACGCGGAACGTCTCGTCGGACACTGATACGCCTCGATTTGTACTTCGTGAAACTGCCGGTTGTATTCGCTGTCCCACGGTTCGTCGAGGCGGATTTTTTCGTACAATTCTTTTTGTTCGATGAAGGGTAATATCAACACCCGCCAACTGTGCAGTGCCTTGCCATCTTCGTCAACAGTGTATGCCGGCGGAAACGAACCGTGAACGTCATGGTAATTATGAAAAGCACAATGTAATTGATTCATACGACCGCAACACTTCATTCGCCGTGCTGCTTCGCGTGCAGTGTGAAAAGCCGGTGTTGCAAAACCGTAGAAAGCACTCAAAGGGATGAGCAGACAGAACAATATGGAAAAACGTTTTTTGAATGGCGATGGTATTCCTTGTTTCCATGTCGCGGCATCAAAAACAGTAAAAAGCACGAAGAGGACGGGAAGCAGATAAGACAGGGTGAACAAAACGAGTAGAAAGAGTATGAACATGTCTTCTGTACCGACTACAAGAAGCGGTTGCGCGAAGTGTTCGGGGATTTCCGACCAAATCTTCAGCAGTAAAGAAAAAAATGGAATCCAAGTTATAACGACCAACACCCAAGTGATCATGTGGCAGAGAAACATCGGTCGTCCTTGCACCAGTTGTCCGAGACCGGGACAGACCAAACTCAACGCTGCGGGAAATAGGTGAAGGCGTTGCGGTACGGCTTCGGAAGTTAATGGACTTTGCGGTGCGGACATTGTTTATCTCCTCCTATTGATTTATTCTCAACACTCTATCAACGTACCATATTTTTCCGTTGATTACAAGCCCTACGGTCGGTATGCTCACTCACAACCGCTTGTCAATCCAAAACAACTTATGTAAAATACACGTATAGTGCTATAATCCCGCCATTGTTGTCTGTTATTACATTTCAAAAACACCTTAGAAAATGTCTTTTCCAACTGTCCGTCTCCGCCGTTTGCGGTACAATCCGCTGGTGCGTCACCTCGTTCAAGACACAATACTGTCGCCGAAACAGTTTATTCTGCCGCTCTTCGTCCGTTCCGGTAAGAATGTTCGGCAGCCCATTAATTCAATGCCCGGCAACTTTCAACTGTCGATAGACGAACTCATCAACGAAGCAAAAAAATGTGTTTCCCTGGGCATCGGCGGCATCATGCTCTTCGGTATTCCCGATGTCAAAGATGCCGTCGGCAGCGATGCAATGAGTGACACCGGCATTATCGCCCAAGCAGTCAGAGCAGTAAAAGACGCTCTCGGCGATAAAATTCTCGTAATAACCGATGTGTGTTTTTGCGAATATACCAATCACGGACATTGCGGCGTGCTGTCGAAACACAGAGGTTCTGACATCCTAGACGTTGACAATGACGCTACACTTGAAAATCTTGTGAAACAATCGCTGGTTCATGTCCGCGCCGGCGCAGATATGGTCGCACCAAGCGGAATGATAGACGGAATGATTGGCGCAATGCGTACCGGTCTGGACAGCGGGGGCTTTTCACATATTCCGATAATGAGTTATGCGGTAAAATATGCCAGTGCGTTTTACGGACCCTTTCGTGAAGCAGCGGAAAGCGCGCCGCAGTTCGGCGACCGGCGGTCATATCAAATGGACTTTACGGCATCGGCTTCGCAAGCAGTGCGGGAAGCGGCATTGGACTTGCAAGAGGGAGCGGATATGCTCATGGTGAAACCAGCGTTAGCGTATTTGGATATTGTACGTCTGATAAAGGAACGTTTTGAAGGCGTGCCGCTGGCAGTGTATAATGTGTCGGGAGAGTTCAGTATGGTGAAGGCAGCGGCAGAACGCGGCTGGATCGACGAACAGCGGACTATGCTGGAGTCCTTGACGGCAATGAAACGCGCCGGTGCGGACATCATTCTAACCTACTGGGCAAAAGAAGCCGCAAGATTGCTGTAACCCCGCCGATTATTACTTCCCTAGCATATTTCCAATCATGTCCATCAGCGCACTGTTGATGACGAACGGTTCGTTCCAACTCCAGATGTTTCTTATCAAGTCGAGGAGCATTATGCCGGGAAAAATCATTATCACGGTAAGGGTGATGAGCGACAAGACGGTGCCGGTGCCGTATTCCGCCTCTGTCTTTGGCAGAGACGCAGTGGGGAAACCTGACTGAGCATCCGAAAAGCCGCCGAATCCCGCATCGGGAGTTCCTGTTGATTCGAACATGCCATCTCCGGCTGGAGCCGCACCTTCCGCCGCGAATGGAGTCTCTTGTTGCGGCACCACACCGTTGCCGAACATATCGTTTGCCATATCGCCGTCCGGTGCATTGAAAACCCCGAAATCGTCTGCCGGAGCATTCCCAAAATCCAATGCTGGCGGCGGTGCCGGCTTCTTGGGCTTTGCAAGTGAAGGTGCCGGAGCAGCAGGCAAAGGTGCGGGTGCTTGCGAAGAACCGCCTACTACCGCCGAATCGTCTTCAATGTCGGCAAGGTCATATTCATTCTCTTTGGGAGGTTCAACAGAGGAAGTATTCAAGTGCGAATCACTGTCTTCCATAAAGGTGAGAAGGTCGCTATCTTCGTCTATCTCTAATTCTGCATCGCTTCCGACTTTGAGCAATTTGGAATCATCTTCGGCAATACTCAGCAGCGACAATCCGCTGTCACCCGCTAAATCAAGATTGGACGAAGTCCCGCTTTCTGATATGAGACCGTCGTCTGCCAAATCGACATCTGATTTTCCCGCCTTTTTTATTGGTGCTTTAGCCGGTTTATCAAGCGATGTTTCCGATTTGACAAGAACTAAATCATCGTCAATACCTCCTCCGTCTTCCATAAGAGAATCGAAAGAAGAAGTGTGTTCCGCCAGCATTGTCGGGGCTTCTTCAGTATCGTCATCCGAATTCAGCAAGTCGAGACCGTCACCGTCTTCGGCTAGCGGGTCAATTTTCCCCTTGCCTTTTTTTATCTGGACGTAGTAATCGTCAACTTCGGGTTTGCGAAACTTCCACGAGGTTCCGTCGCGGAAAGCCCGCAAAACACCCTTTTCACGAAGTCCGTTGATTTCGGCTGGTTGCAGACCGAGTACTTCAGCGGTCTTTTCAAGAGAATAATAGTCGGAAGTCGGGGCTGGCATAACTTTTTTCCCTTGTTATCTTTCCTGTTATTACGATTCGTTTTACTTATTAAGGTACCGAATTGATTCGTCAATCTCATGCGGAGTTGGTTTTACCGCATTGAACTCATCTACCAAAATGTCCTGCTGGATATTCCGGGTTGACATCCACTTAATTGTTCCCTGAACGACATCAACGTGATGAACGGTAATCCGTTTCATTTCGGTATCCACGGTTGTCACAACATTAATTCTTCGTCCACCCAAATCAATCGGCGTTGACATAACAACCACCTTCGGCGGTGCCGCCTGCTGTTGGATAACAACCTGCGGAACCGGCGGTAAAACATTTGCCGCTGCACTATTAGTTGCTGTACCGTACGGGTACTGGTTCTGCCCGTGGACTTGTTCCCGAACAAAGGAAAACACCCAACTCAAGGCAACAAACGCAAAAACCAAAACCGTCCAGCGGCAAACGTCCCACAACGTTCCTTTTCTCATGACGACTCCATTCTATCCCATGAAAGGGAAATCAGCAAGAAAAAAACCCGTCTTGCCGAAATGGAACGACCGGAGAAAAAAGGGTGTCTCTTGTCTTTTTCGGCAAACCGGCATAGTAAATACAAAAAAACATCGATAGTTATATCGAAAAAACTTTACGAAAGTGTAAAAAAAGTTATAATAGATACAATCATTGTAATCAACCCATTTTTAGACAATCCAAGCCGCGACGCTTCAAAAGTCTGAGTCGGATAGTAAGAAAATAATCGGAAATAGTCAAGAGGAAAACAGATTGCCAACAAAACCGGAGACATCGGTAATACTTTTCACAGACGGTGCTTGCAGCGGAAATCCGGGACCCGGCGGCTGGGCGTTCATCTTGCGTCATCCGGCTTCCGGCAAAGAAATCGAATACAGCGGCGGAGAAACCGACACCACCAATAACCGAATGGAATTGCAGGCGGTCATCGAAGGACTGAAAAAATTGACTCGACCGGCAAACGTAGAACTTGTTAGCGATTCAAAATACGTTTTGCAGGGACTTGGAGAATGGATGCCAAAATGGAAACGCAACGGCTGGAAACGCAAAGAAGGCGGAAGATTGAAACCCGTCAAGAACATTGAACTTTGGCAGGAATTGGACGCTTTGGCGGTGAAACACCGTATTACATTCACGTACATTGCCGGTCATTCGGGACATACCGAAAATGAACGCTGCGACCAATTAGCGGTTGCCGCGTCAAAACAGTTCCTATAGTCACGTAAAATTATGAAAAATCTACGTGTTTGTAACAGGGCTATAATTCCTGTACTACTTGGATTTTGTACGTCTCGCATGATCACGTAGCCGTGCCGCATTATCCTGTTGCCTAAACAGGCTGTTCTGCAAAACATTCAAACCAAAATCTTTTCGCCTATCGGCTAGACAGACGCAGTCTTTACAAAATTTACCGTTCAGATGACGATGAAGAATAGATTTAGACGCGCTAATGTCTGCATTATCAGCATAACCGCATTGCAAACATTTGAAAACAAGTCCATTCCTATTCTCTTTTTGACAATGACCGCAAGCAGGACATGTTTGACTTGTATAAAAAGATGTTACAGTGCGAAACGAAACACGGTTTCGCTCACATGCCATTTCTAATCTTTTCAACCAGTAAGCAACATTCCACGCTCCGATAGAACGCCGAATATTTTTACCCAATCGGCGTTTGGGTTGTGTTGTATTTTTTGTGATATTCTTTAACTGCTCTACGACTACTAAGGGTGCGTAAAAAAATAACCTATCGCATTTTATGTTTTTTAATGGTATAGTTCCATTCGCCGTGGAAGTCATGTTTCTTGACACCGACGGCTTTG
>WRCR01000279.1 GCA_009783865.1 Planctomycetaceae bacterium
GGGCTACGCCGGTGTCGAGTTTGCCGGATACTACGGCTGCACTGCCGAGGAATTGAAAAAATTCCTCGGCGATTCCGGTTTGAAACCCTGCGGTACACATACCGGATACGGCAGTATTAAACCCGACCAGATTGAACAAACGATTGAATTCAATAAGGGATACGGCAATAAGTATCTCGTCGTCCCGGGCGGAGTTCCCGGCAATGATGAAGATACTTGGAAACAGCACGCCGAAATGTTCTCGAAAGCAGCCGAAACCGCTAAAAAAGCAGGAATGTATGTCGGCTATCATAATCATCAGCACGAATTCAAAAAATTTCCCAACGGAAAATGCGCTTGGGAAGTACTCTTCGAGAATGCTTCACCGGATGTCTTTCAACAGATGGACATCGGACATTGCGCAGCGGCAGGAGAAGACCCCATATTCTGGCTGAAGAAATTCCCGAAACGTCTCCGCACCGTTCATGCCAAAGAAGTGTACGGCAAAGAGGGATACAACGGCGTTTTAGGCGTGTATCCCGAAGGCGGCAAATTTGTTGACTGGGACGCGGTGTTCCCCGTTCTGGAAGCCGATGGCTTGGAATGGTACATCGTTGAAAGCGAAGCCCGTTCAAACACGCTGGAAGATGTCAAGGGCTGCGTTGACTTCTTGAAAAAGAAGGGACGTGCGTAGTTATTGGTATGCCCGAAAGCAAAGAAATAACGCTCCGCGATTTTCAAGAACTTATCCGCAAAATGTATTTCCGCAAAGATTCCGAGCGGGGAGCGGAAGCGACGTTTCTTTGGCTCATTGAAGAGGTCGGCGAACTTGCCGCGGCTGTCCGCAATGGTGATGTTGCGAATCGGCGGGAAGAGTTTGCCGATGTCCTTGCGTGGCTGGCGACCATTGCCAACATTCTTGATATTGATTTGACTGAATCAATACAGGAAAAGTACGGCACCGGTTGCCCGGGCTGCGGAAAGATGGTCTGTGTCTGTTCCGATTCCGAAAAACCTTAGTAAAATACTAAACATTCCCTGACTGCCTTTGCCTAAAATGACCGAATTTGACAGACAAATTTCTGATTCGGAAACAAGCGGGGAACACAATTTCCCGCTCGTTTCGGTCATCATTCCGGCTTATAATTCGGAAAAATTCGTTGCCGAAACAATTCAATCGGTGATATCGCAAACCTACGCCAATTGGGAGTGTATCGTTGTTAATGACGGTTCGACTGACAACACTGCCGAAGTTGTCAAACCGTTCCTGCAGGACGACCGTATCCGTCTCGTACACAAAGAAAACGGCGGTTTGTCGTCTGCCAGAAATGCCGGAATGGAAAAGGCAACCGGCGAATTATTCGCCTTTCTCGATGCTGATGACATTTGGCTGCCGGAAAAGTTGGAAAAATCCATAGCATTTTTTAATCAGCACCCCGAAGCAGGTGTTTGCGGCACAAATAAGCAAAATTTCAATTCACAAGGTATAATTCCGAATTCTGCTGAAACCGGCGGAGTTTATAGCAGTGACGCAACCGTCGCTATTTTTACGGCAGAGTTGTCCATTCCGGCTTCTTCGATAATGATTCGCCGAAGAGTTTGGGATACGATAGGCGGCTTTGATGAACACTATCGGTATGCAGAAGATTACGATTTTCTATTGCGTGCATCGGCTGAATTTCCAATATGCAAGTTAAATGATGTTTTGCTGAATTATCGTGTCGGCGAAAAAACCAGTCTTTCGTATCTATACGGTGATAAGCGGCGTGACCTTGTTATGTATACTATCATTCCGAAGTTCCGCCGGTTATATCCTGGTAAGGTGAAATGGTATCACGTTATGCAACTTTGTGCTGATATTTACCGCAATAGGGCAGACCGCAAAACAAAATTCACAGAAAAGACGTATTGGCTGCTCCGCTCGCTGCTGTGTAATCCGTTCCGTTTAGAAGTGTATTATCTGCTCGTGCGGCAGTTTTTACCGCAAGGATTGATACAGACACTGAAACGTTTGCGGGGGTAAACTATCACCCTCCATTATCCAAACACTTATGAAAAAATTCATTCTCAAACTCATACGCTTTTGTGCAAATCTGTCAATGTGCTTTTGTAAAAAAGGCAAACAGGTTGACCAGTATTATCTCAAGATGCACATCAACCGTTTAGATGACGGCAAACAGGGCGACGGCAAGAAGACGCTAGCCGTCAGCCGGTCACGGGATACCGCCGAAAGAATCGGGTTGGGAAAATCCGAAATTCTCGAAACGTTTTATCCGGATGTCGATATTCTTAACCTTCCGTATGAAGACAACACCTTTGATTACGTTGTTTGCGGAATGGTTCTCGAACACGTTGAAGGTGATGTTCGGCAGGCAATTAGCAAGTGCAAACGAGTTTTGAAGCCCGGCGGTATCGTTTATCATACCACAAATTTTGCCTATCCGGTTCACGGTGCGCCGTATGATTTCTGGCGGTTCACAACGCACGGTCTGAAACTACTGCATAAAGATTGGTCGGAAATCATTGAAGTCGGCAGTTGGGGCAACACTTATCTTCTTGCTCTGCGGATACCTGATTTGTTTTACATTAAAACGCCGGAGTGCCGTTTTCATCCGCTGCACTACATTGCAACACGGAACGAAGAAGATATGCCGCAAACCGTTTGGATTATCGCACGAAAATAATTAACTTTTTGAAACATTTACGAAGAATATGAATTATAAAATAATCGGTGTTTTATTTTGTCTGCTTCTCACTGCCGGTTTTATGCGCTTTTACAAACTCGGTGAATGGTCTTTCACTAATGATGAAATTCCAACGCATATTGAAGCGTTCAATCTGTTTGAGCCGAACCGTGTTCTGCCGGAAATCGCAAAATTCGAAGCCCAACCGTCACACGATCTTATGGTGCCGCAACTTAAAACACTGCCGCGTCTGATTCCTGCCGCTCACTTTGTTCATTGGGTTGATTACAAACTTTTCGGCGAAGACGAATTCGGCAGCCGGGTTTTAATGGCAGCAATCGGAACTCTTAACATCGGCGTTATTTTTCTGCTTGGTATTCCGCTGTTCGGTTTCGGCGGCAGCGTGATACTTGCCGTTGTTGTAATGCTGTTTCCGGAACATATATATTACAGTCAGTACAGTCGTTTTTATATTCAGACGTTTTTCTTATCGTCTGTCGTTTTCCTTATCGGCGGATATATCTCACAAAACATACGAGACACCGGTTTTTACCAGCGGTTAACCGCCGCTGTCGTCATCGGACCTCTTGCAATTTTAATGGTGCTGACACATTCAATAACGGGAGTTGTCTGGGGAATTGTGTTAGTTGCAATTTTTGCCGAGTTCATTTTTCAGAAAAAACAGATAAACAAACACGATTTAACGATTGCGGCTATTCTAACATTCTGGTCGCTAATCCTTCTTGCAGTTTATTTTCTGCACATTCGTCCGATAACATCAAATTGGAACGGAGGTGAACCGACCGGCACTTCGGTATGGGGCGGTGTCCAAAGTATCGTATTAAATAAACTCGGCTGGCAATTTTCAATGCTGTCTCTGCTTGGCGGTATCGTAATGCTGCTGCGTAAAGAAATATATCATCTAACCTGTGCAGCGGGCTGTCTCGCTGTAATTATAATTTTGCCGAATTATGTTCCTTGGACGGCTTACACTTTTCTGTTTCTCTTTCCATTCCTCGTTTTACTTGCAAACGGGATTGACATCATTCGGCAATGGATTGCGTCCGCCCCGATTCAATATGCAAGAACGTGGAGTACTGCTGTCTGCGTTATTTTTCTCCTGACGAATCTGCATTCAATAAAAAGTTATTACAAAGACGGCAACCGCTATCAATGGAAAAATGTTGCCTCATTTATTTTGGAAAAATATCCCGATGTAGAAAATGTTCTTTTTCTGAGTTATCCGGCAAATCCGTTATATCGGTATTTACCGGATAAGAACGTCTGGTATATTTGTGTAACGAAAGGAATAAGACGTACCGACTCCGACTATTTTCAGGAGAGGTATGCAAGTTATGCTTCAACTCATGACACGTATGTATTGGTGATTGTTCATGCTTCATACGAAAATCTAAAATTGGAGAAACGCCGTATGGTCGATGAGAATACTCAGTATTTGACCAGTATCGGAGCGGATAGAGACGATAGAGTACCGATGCTTGTCGATGTATTTATATCGAATTCTCCTTGAATTTCGTCTGCCGCCGTTATAATTTGCCGCAGAACTTCCAACGTGCGGCGAAACTCTTGACTTCCCGAAAGAATAAACTACAATCCTGTTTTCGTTTTCTAATTTGTCTCGTTTCGGAGTATTATTTATGACAAAAATTTCCCATTCCCGCCGAAATTTTTTGAAGAGTGCTGCAATTTCCCCGCTCGTTATCGGGGCTGTTAATGCCGCAGTGCCAAAGGTTCACGCTGCCGAAGACAACACACTGAAAGTTGCACTGGTCGGCTGCGGCGGACGCGGCGGCGGTGCCGTTATGCAGGCACTTTCCACTGAAGGTCCCAAAAAACTGGTTGCCCTCGCCGATGTCTTCAATTATCGTTTAGAAGGCGTTTTGAACGGAGTCAAGCAGAAGTTTCCAAACGATGTCGATGTACCGCAAGAACGGCAGTTTGTCGGCTTTGACGCTTACAAAAATGCCGTTGATGCAGTCGGTCCCGGCGGTGTCGTTCTCTTTGCGTCTCCGCCGGCATTTCGTCCGCTGCACGTGGAATATGCCGTTGCCAAAGGATGCCATATCTTCATGGAAAAATCCTTTGCGGTCGACTCACCGGGGTATCGGAAGATGTTGAAAAACGGCGAAGAAGCAGCGAAAAAGAACCTCAAAGTTGTCGGCGGTCTAATGAGCCGCCACAGCAAACCGCTGCAAGGCGCAATCGAACAACTGCACAATGGAATCATCGGCGAAAGAATCTGCTGCTGGGCTTACCGCACACATGGAGCAGTCGGCTTCGGTCCCAAAAAGGAAAGCGAAACCGACGTTGCGCATCAAGTCCGCAATTACAGCAATTTCACTTGGCTGAACGGTTCTTTCCTGCTTGACTGGCTGATTCATAATCTCGATGTCTGCTGCTGGGCAAAAGGCGCATATCCGATTGCCGCGCAAGGACAAGGCGGTCGGCAAACCCGCACGGCGAAAGACCAGATGTTTGACCATTTTGCCGTTGAATATACTTTTCCCGACGGCACCCGTTTATTCGCACAGGCAAGACATCAAAACAACACTTGGGGCTGTTTCCAATCGTTTATTCAGGGTGCTTCCGGCTGTGCAATTATCGGCGAAGGCGTTCTGCACCCGAAAATTTACAAGGGATTCAAGCCAACGCCAGAAAATCTGATTTGGGAATACAAAGAAGCCGCTAAAGACCAATATCAGATTGAACATGATATGTTGTTTGACTGTATCCGCAACGATAAACCGATTAACGAAACGGAACGCTGCTGTTTCACAACGATGACCGGCATTCTCGGCAGAATGGCGGCAGAGTCAGGTCAATGGGTTACTTGGGACGAGGCGGTTAATTCCAATATCGAATTAGCACCGAATCTCGCTCAACTGACAATGGACGGCCCCGCTCCGGTAATGCCGGACAACGACGGTAATTACCCGATTGCAATGCCCGGAATAACGAAAGCGGTGTAAGAGTGTTATTATATTGAAAACGAGAAAGATATTTTATTCCAATGAAATAC
>WRCR01000280.1 GCA_009783865.1 Planctomycetaceae bacterium
TACTTCGGCTTCAAGAGCCGCAAGTTTCGGCAGAGTACCGCCCTAAACAATCGGCGGTCTTATAGACCGCCGCTAAATTGCCGTCTGCAATCTGCCGTCTCTCAACATGGCACTTTTTGCTCTTGCCAAGTTTAACGTGGGTGTTATTATTTGCGCGAGTTGTCCGCCGGTTGACACACTGGCGGTCATCATTTTTACTCGCTACTCACCACTAATTGTCAAGATGGGTAAAATAACGTTAAAATAGGTAGTCACCATGTGCAAAATGATACAATTTACAGAAGTGTTTTGTTTTCAAGCAGTTACGTCGATAAAATTTTTTACTTTAGGGCTTGATGTTAGGTGGTTTGTGGTTCACCGGGAAACTTAATTGGACTGCCCCGATTGACTTTCACAAGACGGAAATATACAATTATTATTATCCTTGTTTACAAAAAACACGTAATGACACTATGCAAGAAAACACTCCGCAACGCCGGACAGAATTCGATGATGCTCTGAAAGGGTATTACACCGACCGCGATGAAGTACGGCAAGACGACAATGTGGATTATCGCTCGCTGACTGCTGGCGCAGTCGGTTCTTTCATCTGCGGTATCCTTTCAATCTTAACCGTTATTCATTGGATATTTGCCGTCTTTCCCTTCATGGGAATAATTCTCGGCTTGTATTCCGTCCGCAAGATTTTGAGTGCTTCCGAAGTATTGAGCGGTGTCGGTTTAGCATCCGCCGGTGTTGCTTTGTCGTTCTTGTTTTCGGCAATCGGTTTTTCGTGTTTGTATTATAATTCGCTTTACTCCGTTCCGCCGGGTTATGAAGAAATAACATTCGAGCAACTCGCACCTCGGGATTTGCGCACCGGTCGTCTGCCGCCGGAAATTGTAGAGTTAGCAGAAGCAACGCAAACACAAGGACGGCGGGTCTTCGTCGAGGGATTTATGTTTCCTACCCGAAAGATGGCCGACATCGACAGATTCGTTTTAGTTCCATATCTCGAACAAAATAAATTCGGTGCGCCGACAATAAAATCAACCGAAATGGTTGAGGTCATCCTGCAAGGTGAATTGTCAGTGGTATACCGGACTTCTGCCGTTAAAGTCGGCGGAATACTTTACATTAATCCTAATCACGCGTCCGGCGAACCCGCTTATCGAATTGATGCCGATGTTTTCCGCTAGAATGTACTTGCCCCAGCAGCATATTTAAGAAAAATAATGTTTATCCGTTTTTGAATTACCTTTTGTTTTTTTACAACTATGGCAAAGACACAAATCGATGTTTATAAGGACTGGCTCGGTATCGAAGCAGCGAACCGTCCGCTCAATTACTATCAACTTCTCGGTTTCAAATCATTTGAGGATAATCCCGAAGTTATCCGTGCCAACTACCGGAAATTTAACGCTCATGTCCGCAAGTATGCAACCGGCGATTATATGGCGGAGTCGCAGGCACTGCTCAACGAATTGGCAAAGGCAATGCTTTGTCTAACGGACTCATCCCGCAAGTTGGAATACGATGCTTCGCTCGGACGCAAAACCGCCGCATCGGGTGTCCGCCGTACTTTGGAACAGATACTCCTTGACAATAATCTGGTACCTCCGGAACAAATGAAGTCCGTCAAAAATTACGCTGATGCCGTCGGCATTGACCTTCACGAAGCGGTCTTGCAGCGGAAACTTGCCGCACCGGAAACGGTTATGCTGGCGTATGCGGAATCCATCGGTTTGCCGTTTATTAGTATTGAAGACATCGGCGTTGATGAACAAATCGCACCGCAAATCAATCCTAACACTGCCCGGCAGCATTCTTTTGTTCCGCTAATGGTTGACAACGGGCAACTTCTGCTCGCTTCGCCGAGACCGGTAAATCCCGATGTCGAAGAAGAACTCCGAATGGTATTTGAAATGCCGGTGCGAAGTACGATTTGTACTCCCGCCGAAGCAAACGCAGCGATTGCAAAGTATTATCCGCGTGATGCCGTTCAGTTAATCAAAAAGAAAGACGGTACAACGGCAGCCGCAAAACAAACGAAAGTTGCAAAAAAGCAGGAAGAGAAGGACGAAGAAGAACGCGAACCGATGTCGGATGAGGAAAAGAAGAACCGTCTGATGAACACGATTGTTGCCTTCAACTTTACGGCGATGGCGATATGCTTCGGATTGTATCTCTTTGTTTTTTCACCGTCATTCAAAAATAATTTTTGGGCGATGGTGCCGACGCTTATATTTGCCGCAGCGGTATGCGGGGGAACAGCTGCGTTCATCACTTGGAAAAAATCAACCCGATAAAACAAATGTTGAAAGTTGTGATTCTTGCCGGAGGACTCGGAACCCGGTTTCCCGAAGAGACGGAGTTGCGTCCCAAACCGATGATAACAATCGGACGGCATCCGATTCTCTGGCACATACTGAAAGGATTTGAGTATTTCGGCTTCAACGAATTTTATATCGCTGTCGGGTACAAAGGCGATGTCATCAAAAATTATTTCACGCATTACCACATGCTAAACGGCAATATCGCCGTTGATTTATCGACCGGCAATGTTACTAATGACACAGTGCCGGTAGAACAATGGAAAGTGCATATAATCGAAACCGGTGAAAGAACGGAGACCGGCGGCAGAATCCGGCAGATGAAACACTATCTCGAAGGCGATGAACCGTTCATCGTTACTTATGGAGACGGTGTTGCGGATATTGATATTCCGGCATTGATTACTTTTCATAAATCGCATGGCAAGACGGCAACGGTAACGGCAGTTCGTCCGCCAGCAAGGTTCGGAGCAATCAATTTTGACGGCAATAAAATTCGTTCATTTAGCGAAAAACCGCATACCGGTGAGGGCTGGATTAACGGCGGTTTTATGGTGTTTAACCAGCGGATATTCGATTATCTCAAAAGCGATTACGATTCACTTGAACGTAATGCGCTGGAACATTTAGCCGCCGATAATCAGTTGGAAGCATTTCCGCATCACGGGTTTTGGCAATGCATGGATACGCCGCGGGATAAAAGGTATCTTGAGGATTTATGGCAGCATAATCCGCCTTGGAAAGTATGGTAAAAATATGCGGATAGATGTTTATGCTTTGCCGGCTTTGATTCCGAATGATAATATCGGCGATGCAACTGCCGTTGTGATTGATACGCTGCGGGCAACTTCTGCTCTGGTTTATGCAACTGCTGCGGGAGTGCGAAACATCATTCCGCTGCTGGACATTGAAGAAGCAAAGCAACTCAAGCGAAACGGATTGAACGGAAAAGTGCTGCCGAAAGATATTCTTTTGGGCGGTGAAAGAAACGGTGTGAAAATTGACGGTTTCGATTTAGCGAATTCACCGCAGTCATACACGCCGGAAACCGTTGACGGTAAAACACTTATATTTACGACAACTAACGGCACTGTTGCGATGAACGCAGTCCGTTCTGCAAAGAACGTATTGTTAGCAGCGTTGGTTAACTCGGCAGCAGTTGTCAGAAAAGTCGAAAACGAAGAGAAGGTTGTTATCGTTTGCGCCGGTACTTGCGGTGAAGAAACAGAAGAGGACTTGTTGACCGCCGGAAGTGTTGTGTATCGTCTTTGCATGAGTAAAACCGTTGAGGTACAACTCAATGAAACGGCAGAAAGAGTAAAAAGGTTATGGGAGAATACAGTATTGAATCAGGACGGTACCGTTTCAAAAACGCTTTTACTGGAATGTATTCGGCAAAGTATCGGCGGACAAAATTGTTTGCGCTTAGGTCTTGAAGCGGACATTGAGGCGGCAACGCAACTTGATTTGTTCGATGTTGTGCCAGTGGTCTTTCCTAATTCGGATGTCAAACCGCCCAAGAAAACGAAGTGGTATTGGAACGTTATCGGTGCCGTTTTCGCTCTCTGGTGTCTCGGCGGCATCAATGTGTTGTTGCTTCAGGACCTTCCGCTCTTGCTGTTCCTTCTCGTCCTCGGATTCGTGTTTTTTTATCCGATGACGAAGATAGTACCACAGGGACAGCCAAGAATCAGACAGCGTTTCATCGCAGTACTCTACGGTACGTTGTGGACATGTTTCGTCCTTGCGACAGCATGGGTTTTGTTCGCTTTTGTGATTCCGCCGTTTTTCATTTCGCCGCAGACGACTTATCTGACGGAACCCCGCTCAAAGGAGTTTTACGGAATCGACTATGCGGCGGTGTTCGAAAAGCAACTCGAATCCAATGCAGCCGGAGTACCATCTAAAGAGAACGGATTTCATCTGTTGACCGAGACCTTCGGTCGCCAGTTTTTCGGAACTATCACAGACGAACACTGGCACCGCCTTTGTCAGTACCTCGAACTGCCGTCGGAGATTGAACCGAAGCACACTTTCGTTCACTGGACGAAATACGTCAACGCCCTTCCGCCGGAGGAAAAAGAAATCGTTGAAAAACCTGCGGGAAGAATAATGCTCCCTTTTTTCGAAGAAGCGGTTCCGATTGTTCAGCGATGGCTTGATGATAACAACGCAGCCATTGATATGTTTGCCGTTGCCGCTCAAAAACAGGTTATGTATGCACCGCTGGTATTTGACGGTATCTTGATAAATACGCTGCTCCCTTACAATGCCGCGTTCCGAGATATGGTTAGAGCCGTCCATGTTCGCATCCGCTATCGCTTGGCAACCGGCGAAATCGACAAAGCATGGGACGATGTATTGACGATTTACCGCCTCGGTGAACTGCATCGACCGACCGCTTGGAATTTGGTTACGACACTGCTCGATAATGCAATTATTGGAATGGCGAATTGGTCTGCCGAATCGGTGATGCTTCATTCCGATTGGTCTGCCGATGAGATTCTCCAAAAAATTAAAGAAATCGAACCGTTTCTGCAACCGTTTAGTGAAGACGAAATTATAGGAAACTTACGCAGTGAGCGTTTTGTTGCTCTTGATGCTGTGACGCAACTCGCAAACGGAACTTACAACATTGGTGATTTGGGCGATGACAATGCGGTGCCAAATCGGGATTTATGGGAGCGGCTCAAGGCAAAAACATTCATACGGTTTTCCCGCATGGGAATTGTCATGGTCGAGTTAAACCGGAAATTCGACAAGATGGAACAGCAGTATTTCAAAGATGAACCTATATCGGACGATGACATGAAGACATTCGACATGTATGTCTTGCTCAAAATGTATGCCTGGTATGGTAGATACGGCACGATACCGCTTTTGATTGGGTGGTTAATGGGCGATTTGCTTTGTCCTGCTGTCGAAGCGTGGCGGGATAGTATCAAACGCCGCCACGCTGGTGCTTCATTGCTTCGTCTTCAGTTCGCTTTGGAGTCATACGGTCGGGATAATTGCGGGTATTATCCCGACGAGTTGGATGTTTTGCTGGGACGTTATATCGACGAGATTCCGCTTGACCCGTTTTCCAAAAACCCTGACGGCGAAGCGTTTCGGTATATCGTGAAAGAGCCGGCGACTGTGTCGTCGAACGTGTCGCCGGGTTTTTTGCTCTACAGTGTTGGTCCAAACGGCATTGACGAGGAAGGTCGAGGACGAGGAAGGTCGAGACAATAACGATTTTCCTAAGTAGTTGTCCCTAAACTCTAACATATTGGAGTATTTAGGGTTGTGTAAAAAGGGTGTAGCCGCGATTTTAGGTAGCGATTTTGTTGATTTGGGCAAACCGGGCATTCTTACACAGCGTCCAGAAATCATCCCAA
>WRCR01000281.1 GCA_009783865.1 Planctomycetaceae bacterium
GGACGGCACGAAGTATCAAGGGGTCGCCAGAAAACTGAAGAGCATACTGATTCCTGTCGAGTGATTACTTACGAAAGATGCGAAACTAACGAAAAATATGCAACGAGGCTTTTACAGTTTGAGAAGATAACAACATAATAGCCGCAAGCCGAAGGGCTGCGGCTATGTAATATCTTACAGTAGATATGTCAAATATCATAGTATTTTTAACTTGACGCAGAGGCAAAATGCGGATATAAAGTACGAATAATCATCACAGTTCATTAACCTTCCTGTTGCAGAATGACCATGAACGAACTAATCAGCGAAATCAACAAAGAATTACATCGGTGTCTCGACATTTGGTATCCTCACACAATGGATACCCGCGGCGGCTATCACACCGCATTTGACCGGGACTGGCAGCGGATTCCATATACCACCAAAGGCGCGGTACATCAGTCCCGAATGGTTTGGACTGCTGCCGAAGTCATTCGGCGAAGACCGGAACAGCGGGAAAAACTCCTGCCTTGTCTCCTGCACGGTACAAAATTCCTGCGCGAAACAATGTGGGACACAAAATGCGGCGGCTTCTTCTGGGAAGTCAAAGAAGACGGCACACTCTTCGAGGATAACGCCGTAATGAAACACGCCTACGGCGAATCCTTTGCCATATACGGCTTGGCAAATGCCTATCGGATAACGCAAGACGAAGCCGATTTGAATTTCGCCCGTGAAACATTTTATTGGCTTGACCGGCACGCTCATGACAACAGACACGGCGGATACTGCGAAGCATATTATCGCGACGGACGACTCATGCTGGAATCGCCGAAAGAACATCCCGAAATCGTTCAAGGCAAAGTCCGCGAACCGCTAGGCGGCAAGTCGATGAATTCACATATTCATCTCTTGGAAGCGTTCACCGTTCTTTACGAAGTGTGGCCTGACGAAATGCTGCGGAGCCGGCTCGAAGAACTTGTCAGAATCGTGACTGATAAGATTATCACTTGGCCCGGTGCTATGCGGCAATTTTTCGCCGCCGATTGGTCGCCAGCCGCTACGTATGTTTCATTCGGACATGATGTCGAAACGGCATATCTGCTGGTAGAAGCGGCAGCGGCATTGGGTCGTCCAAACGATGAACATCTTTGGAATACCGCTAAATCACTCGTTGCTCACTCATTGAAATACGGCTGGGACAAAGAACACGGCGGCTTTTATTATGACGGCGCAACATTTGCTAAGCCAGCCGTATTGAGTAAATTTTGGTGGGTTCAAGCCGAGGGTCTTGCCGCACTGGCGTTGATGCACAATCGTTTCGGTTCCCGCGATACGGATTACTATCAGCATCTTGTCCGGCAATGGGAATTCATTCGGGACTTCATTGTCGACCATGAACACGGCGGCTGGTATTCGGTCACAGATGCCGACGGCTCTAATCCGCAGGGATTGAGCAATCTGCTGAATGTTCAACCGGCGGGACTGGAAAAGATGCACCTTTGGAAGGCATCATATCATGAAACACGGGCAATGTTAAATGCCGTGACTTTGATAGAACAGAGCCGTTAATCCCGGATTACATCCCTGTAATATTTTACAGTTAATATATCATATATTATAGAATTTTTGACTTGATATTTTTCATAATTGGAATTAAATATAAAGTAAACTGTTCTGTATTTTGAAAATCAAATAAAGGAGATTAAAATGAAAACGAATCGTGTTAAAATGGCAAGTCGGGACTGCGCAGGTAATTTGAGGGGGGGACGTGCTTTTACGCTTGTCGAACTTCTCGTAGTCATTGCCATTATCGGTGTTTTAATTGCTTTGCTTTTGCCTGCTGTTCAGGCAGCGCGTGAAGCCGCAAGACGAATGCAGTGTTCCAATCACTTGAAGCAAATCGGTCTTGCAATTCACAATTTCCACGATACCCGAGACGGTATCGTTCCTTCTGCTGTCAGAGACAACAGTTTTCGGTGTTCCAGTTCTTTCGGGTTGCTCTATCCGTATATGGAACAGGACGCATTGTACCAACTGATTATCAGGCAACCTTCCGCCATTTCGCCGACAGTAACGACACATGGGTGGGTAACAAACAACTATTGGTGGAACTCATTGTTGACTGACGCAGAACGAAAGGGCTTTGCTTCGGTATCAACTTATAAGTGTCCCACTCGCCGTTCAGGACCTCAGGTGAATGATAATCCGGTAACGGAAGCTTCCAGCGACCCAGGCCGCGATGCTGATGGTGCCGGTCCGCTTGGCGATTACGCCATCGTATTTGCGACAACTAATGGAACTGATGGTTGGTGGCAGCATCAAAATGTCTCAATGCAGGCAACTTTGCGCGGTCCTTTTCGGTTATCCATCAACGCAGATGCGGGGGGCAAACTTGTCTGGAATCCCCGGGATAGTTTTTCCCGAGTTCTCGACGGTTTAAGTAATCAATTTTTCATTGGAGAAAAGCATATTCCTATTAGCCGGTTGGGTAAATGTGCAAATGCGACGGCTGACTGGGCTAATGCAGACCGTACTCGAAGTATGGGTGACTGTAGTTACCTCCAAACGGGATACATAAAAAGCGGATTTGCCGGTCGTGCTATGGTTCATTATGAACCTTTTGGTGTCGGTGACGCGGCACTCCAAAATGCGGTCAACATTCATCCTCTCCTTCGACCAAGTGATTATTCCGAAAATAATATCCCAAGCCACATTGCGTATCACTGTTCCATTCGCGGAATGGCTTTCGGCGGCTGGCATCCCGGAGTGTGTCAATTCGTTTTGGGCGACGGTTCTGTCCGTGCTGTTTCCGTAACTACCGGTTTGCAAATCTTATCTGCTTTAGCACTTGTCGATGACGGTGAATCCGTTTCGCTGCCGTGAACCTTATTACAAATAATCACCAATGAAGATACAGCAATATATTTTTTATGGATTCATCATTTCCTGTCTCTTGGGAGGCGGCTGTGATTCCAAACAAAAACTGACTGGCAAAGTCACGTTCTCCGACGGCGAGGTTTTGACCGTCGGAACTGTGGTTTTTTCAACACCGGATTTTATTTCCCGCTCGTTTATCAAACCGGATGGCACTTTCAATGTCGGTACTTATAAGGCAGGAGACGGTATCCCGCCCGGCACTTACAAGGTATTTGTTATTGAGGCGTTTGAGTCCGACCCCCATGACCCTTCCGGCGATTCTTTGAATCCGCTTGTTGCCAAAGAATTCACCACTGCGGAAACTACGCCGTTATCGATTACGATTCCCGGCAATAAAACGTTTGACTTCGCTGTCGAAAGGGCACCGCCGCTAAAACACTCGACCTTACCGTCGAAAAGACACCAACTGAAAAACAGCCCGTCCAACTTATATCCAGAGGCGATTTCCGTCCCCAAATCAGCGAAAGAAGGTTCGCCAGAGGAAAAATGACACCGCTGATAACCTAATCATCAATTATGAGACATTTATTTTTTTTCGTACTTCTATTTTGTTTTGCCGGTATTATTCACGCACAAAATACCGCTGCCCCGAAAAATTTATGAAACATTACATTTTTATCCTTTTTGCCGGACTTTTTTTCACGGCATCCGCTCTTGCTGCCGGTGAAGCACCGCCCTTGCCGAATCCCGATGTCATGAGCAAGGAATATTGGGATTTATGGAACGACAGCGTTCAAGCCGAAATCGACAAACGCATCGAACAGCACCGCAAAGCGGATGCAGTTGTGGTGCTTACCGATGTCAAGCCGGGAACAGAAGTCAAAATTGAACAAATATCGCACGAATTTCTGTTCGGTGCGAATATCTTCAATTTCAATCAACTCGGCTCAAAGAAACTTGACGATAAATACAAAGCGGTTTTCGGAGAACTGTGGAACTCAGCGACGATTCCTTTTTATTGGTCTGCGTTTGAACCGGAAAAAGGAAAACTTCGGTTCGAAACCTGCCCGGAAGATAATCCGGAATTTTGGGCTAAGGTCTTTGCCGAAAAACGCGACCCGCACAAAGAACGGTTTTGGCGACGACCGGCGACAGACCAGATAGTTGAGTTTTGCGAGCAAAAAGGACTCTTTCGGCATGGTCATCCTCTGGTGACTTCGGGATTCCATCCCGACCAATGGCTTCCGAGAAAGACGGCGGAAGACATGCCCGAAGTGGAACGGCAAATCGAGCGGCGTATGACTCAAATTGCAAAACACTACAAAGGGCGCATCAACCGCTGGGATGTCTCCAACGATTGGGCTCAAAATATGGAAAAACCGGGATTCCTGATGCCGGACAAGATGCAACTCAAGGCGTTCAAACTCGCCGAAAAATTGTTTCCGAAAGACGTTATTTTCAGCATAAATTGTTCGTTTCATAAGAGTTACATTCCGTTAGTTCAAGACCTCCTCAAACAGGGTGCCAGAATCGACGTGGTCGGCATCCACATGCATCTGATGAGTGAGAATCGCGCCATCGCTAAAGGAGCCAAAATTCAAACACCGGAAATGAATCAAGAAAGATTAACAACCGCTGATAAAACCGGATTGCCGATTCACATGAGCGAAGTCACTGTTGCGTCACCGGATGGGACTCCTGAAGGATGGCAGATACAGGCGAACATTACACGCAATCTTTATCGGTACTGGTTTTCCTGGAAGTCGATACCGGCAATTACATGGTGGAACCTTGTCGACCAATGCGGCTACAAGGGTGAGCCGGTGAATTCGGGACTTTTTACTCGTCAAATGGAAAAGAAGCCCGCCTATTATGCTCTAGAGCGGCTTATCAACCATGAATGGAAGACGAATATCGTCCAAAAAGCCGACAAGGAAAATATGTCAATTCCTTTCCGCGGCTTCAAGGGTAAATACAAAGTCAGTTGGACCGACAAAGACGGTAATATCAAAACAACCGAGATAGTTGTTAAGTGATGTTTCATTAACTTTTACACAATAGAGAATTCTCATGAATCGAATCGCCATGTTGTTGATTGGATTGTTTGTATTTTGTTTCGCCGTTGCGGTTGCTGCCGGAGAGCCGCCCTTGCCGAATCCCGATGTTATGAGCAAAGAGTATTGGGACATTTGGAA
This sequence comes from Planctomycetaceae bacterium, assembly GCA_009783865.1. Lineage (GTDB taxonomy): Bacteria > Planctomycetota > Planctomycetia > Pirellulales > Thermoguttaceae > WRKP01. Next base: position 5,055 of record WRCR01000281.1, read on the forward strand.
CGACAGCGTTCAGACCGAAATCGACAAACGCATCGAACAGTATCGCAAAGCCAATGCAGCGGTTTTTCTGACCGATGTCAAGCCGGGAACCGAAGTCAAAATCGAACAGATTTCACACGATTTCTTGTTCGGAGCGAATATCTTCAATTTCAATCAACTCGGTTCGAAGGAACTCGACGATAAATACAAGATGATTTTCGGCGAACTATTGAACTCGGCGACTATTCCGTTCTATTGGACGCAACTCGAAATGGACAGGGGAACCGTCCGTTATCAGACCTGCGCCGAAGACAATCCCGAATTTTGGGCGAAATCACCTGACCCGACCAAAGAACGGTTTTGGCGACGACCGGCAACAGACCAGATAGTTGAGTTTTGTGAACAGAAAAACATCTTCCGGCATGGTCACACTTTGATTTGGGGCAGCCGCGGACACGGCGTTCCTAAATGGCTGAAAATGAATCCCGAAGACGCTCCCGAAATGGAAAAACTGTTCGAAGCCCGCATCCTCGATATTGCAAAACGATACGGAGACCGAATTCAGCGATGGGATGTCGTGAATGAAAGCGCGACGGACCCGCTCAATCCGCATCATTCAAAACACGATGCGAACAATCCTAAAGGCA
>WRCR01000282.1 GCA_009783865.1 Planctomycetaceae bacterium
CTTTGCCTCACCGTTGATAATTTTCACGGTTTCTTCGTTCATTTTTCGGATTGCTTCCGGCTGTACTTTCAGCAGTGCCCGATTGTAAGTCATCAATCCGCTGCACTCGGATTCCACATCCGTCAACTGATGAAAAAAAGCGGCGGAGATTATTCTGTCCTGAACACATCGCCGCATTTTCAAGTGCAGGGTCTTGTATTCCTCAAGCAGCGATTCAGAACTGTCCGTGTGCCGGTATCCCCAAGTATCCTGCGTCCAAAGATTTTCCTTCGGAGGAACCAACGTTATACCGCCGAAAGAACCAACAGCCGCCGCCCGATTGACATCAAAGCCGGTAAGAACAGGACCCGGAAACTGATGTTGGTCGTGAATGCTGCCCGTCTGCTTGTCCGCCCATCCGCTTGCGGAATTGACAAGACGAGTCGTATCCCATTGCTGAAGCAGTTGCGTATATTCCTCGGTCTTGTGCTGTCCCCATCCCTCGTTGAATATAGTCCAAACAGCAATACACGGATGTTTCCACAGATGTGCGGCAATGCTGCGCATCTCGGCTTCAAACTGCTGCTGACTTTCCGGCGAGCGGTTATCGCCGTTTGGAATGTCCTGCCAAACCAGCATACCGAAGCGGTCGCACCAGTAATACCAGCGTTCTGGTTCAACCTTAACATGTTTTCTGATTGCGTTGAATCCCAACTTCTTTGCGGTTTGAATATCCGTTTGCAGAGCGGCATCGGACGGGGCGGTGTAAAGTCCGTCGGGAAAATATCCTTGGTCGATAATGCCCATTTGAAAATACGGTTTTCCGTTGAGCATCATGACACCGGTTTCCGGCTGTAATTCAATTTTCCGAAACGCGGTATAACTTCCGAGTTGGTCGACCGGCACGTCTCTTTCGAGAAGACGTACGCGGATTTGATACAGAAACGGTTCTTCCGGCGACCATAATTTCAAGGGCTTCGGCAGATATATTACCAGCGGTGCATCAATTCCTCCGTAAGATTTGGCGATTGCCTTTTCGCCGTCAAACACTTCGATAAACAGTGTGATGCTTGAATCATTTTTGCCTTCAACCTGTGCTTGAATTATCAAAGCACCGGTATTGCAATCGGGGACAATCCGCACCGTCTTGATGTACGTTTTCGGCACCGGTTCAAGCCAAACCGTCTGCCAGATTCCGCTGACGGAACTGTACCAAATGCCGGAGGGCTGCAACGATTGCTTGCCGCGCATCTGTTGTCCGTGATTGCAGGGGTCAAACACATTGACTATCAACTCATTCGCCGAGGACTCATTGTTTCGATTACGCGGATTTAAGAAGTCCGTTATATCAAACGAAAAAGGGGTATAACCGCCTTGATGTCTGCCAATGGGCTGTCCGTTAACATAGACCGCTGTGTCCCAGTCAACTGCGCCGAAGTGCAAAATGATGCGGTCAGAGGGATTCCAATGTTCCGGTATCGTGAAAGTTCGCCGGTAAACAATATGTTCGACGTACTTTCCAACACCGGACAATGTTGATTCAATCGGAAACGGCACGAGAATTTTGTTCCATTGGACGTTTGGGGCTTTCCGAGAACCGTCACGCCAATCCCAAAGTCCGTTGAGGTTAAGCCAATCCTTGCGGACAAGCGATGGACGCGGATATTCGGGATGAACCGTTTCCGGTGAAACTTTGCGTCCCGCAGCAGTCATCAGCGGAGTATCGCTTCGGGAAGCGGAAATCTCCTTCTTTGCCGGTTCAAGACGGATTGTTTCCGGCGATTGTAATTCCTGCGCCTTCGCTGCAAGTGAAAAACACAGCAGAAACAATACGGACATTGCCGCAGCCCTTCGGCTTGCGGCTATTACGTTGCGACTATTATTAATCACTCTCTTTATGGATTATTTTTTTCCAATATGTGTCAAAATCGAAATGCGGTGAATTGTCACCGTCGTGACAGTTAATACACGTCTTCTTGGCGATGTTTCCTTCGAGAGACAAGCGCGCCTCTTTCCGCAAAGTGATTTTTAGGTTTTCGTCCTTCCCGCTTTCCGCTTTGACATGATTGCCGCAAGGTCCGTGACAGGATTCGCAACCGACATTGATTAAGTGCGGCGTTTTCTCTTCGCTAAGAAACCCCGTTTGATACGGCAGGAATTCCTTCGGATTCCAGCCGACAACGTGGCAAGCGATACATTCGGGGTCAAAATTACGCGGCGGTTTTGAAACCTCGCACAATGATTTCCACGCCTCTCCGTGTTTGCTCTTTCGCCAAATTTGATACGAAGGTTCGTGGCAATCTTTGCAGGAATTTGTACCGGCAAACGCACCGGCGGCATCAAAACGTCTGTCCTGCATCGGTTTGACTCCCAAACCGTCCAAGCCGGTTTCCATAAGTTGCTTTTGATAAATCTTCATCAGCGCGAAAATCTCTTTGGAATTTTCAAATCGGGAATCAAGCGGAACACGTTCATAACGCAGCGGTTCAGTCGGGTTGTCAAACAATCCGACTGCAACGGCGAACTTTCCTTTTTCGCCGACTTCGATGAGCATCGTTCCGTCCGCAAAATTCGGTTTGAGCGGCGGTTCAGCCGGTGTATCCGAGACAACCGCAAAATTAAACTTGCCGGGGAAAGTTGACAGGATTTTTTTCGTCTCTTCTATGCCGCAATAGAGAATCAAAACGGTTTTCGTACACTTTTCCGCTTCCAGCAGCGGCAGTGTTTCGGTAATTTTTTTGACGGGGTCTTCGAACAGTAATTCGGGATTGTTAATTTCCTTGAAAAGCGCGCCGCTCGTCACGGAAACAACGCCGATTTTTACGCCGTTCTCTTCCAGCACCCGAAAGGGCGCAACGCAGTCGGTGGCAAATTGCAGAATGGCGGTATTCGCCGATGTATATCGTTTCGGACTGCCCGGCACATCAATGCAATACGCAATGAGGAACTCAGTCGGAAACAGCAATTCTTTGTTTCCGAGACCGGCTGCACCGTATTTCATCAAGCGGAGTGCATCATCGATAACGAAAGTGTACTTCATTTCTTCCTGCCGCCCGAAGCCCTTGTTGAGATTACCGGCATCGATTGCAATGTAGTTCCAGTTTTGCTGCGCCAGTTGTTTGAAAAAAGTATGCCGGCGGCTCAAACCGCCTTTCATGTTTTCAAGTCCCGCACAGCCGCAGGGTTCAACATAGCCGTTCATAAAACCGGTGAAGACGAGAAGCACCTTCGGCTGCTGCCAGCCGGTGAAAAGTTCCGGCTTGTCCTCCGCCGCCTGCACTTTACAAACGGCAGAAAACATGAGTGCAGAAAACAAAACAGTGAAATACCGATTCATATTTACTTGTCCAGCGGGAGCAGTTTCACGTTCTTGAACCAAACCCTCGTCTGATGGTCTTGGAAGCCAAGGTATCCGCTGCGGGCAAAATCTTTAATCGCTCTGGGTTTGCCGTTAAGTTTATACTTGTGGTCGCCCGGCACATCGCGCTTGCCCGGTTCGGTGTACTCGTCCAAATTTGTCGTTAAAATTTCCTTGCCGTTCATTTTTATGGATAAATTCGGACCTTGAAATTTAATTTCAAAATTGTCCCAGTTGCCGACACCGTTGGTAGGATTCTCGGAAGGGGGCTTTATGTCGTAGAATGAACCATAACTGCCGACTGTGGGTTTGCCCTTGCTGTCGGCAACTTGAATTTCAAAGCCGGTGTTCACGGGGTCGGCGAGATTTTCAATCCGCAGGAAGATGCCGGAGTTGCAGTTCTCGCCGGTTTTGACATCGCACTTCAGGATGAAGTCGCCGAAGGGTTTGTCATAAACCAGAATGTAGCCGCCGCATTTGTAGGTTTGAATCGTACCGTCTTCTACAGCGGTCTCGGCAATGGGCTTGCCGTTGTTGTTTTTCCAGCCGGTCAGATCTTTCCCGTTGAAGAGGAGCAGCCAGCCGTCGGCTTTTTCTTGCGCCGTCAATTCATTGTCCGCAGCAAAGGTGCTGACACAGCAGGAGAGAACGGCAAACGCCAAAGCGCATAACACAAATCGTTTCATAATTAGTAGTGAGTGGTTAGTAGTGAATAGTTAAGGTTAAGTCCAAGTTCTTGTTCGGTTAAGTTTTCCTTTCAGGATGCTGTTGCAGATATTGACATCGTCCACGATTTGGAAATCGTACATACCGACGCAGATGAAGTCCGCTCCGTTTTCAAAAGCGTACTTGAAACCGTCAGCGGGTTTTATCGAACCGGCGGCGAGTACTTTGAAGGCAACCCACGGTTCAGGGCGGTCTGCCATAAACGCTTTTGTTTCTTCGGGTTCGCGGCAGAAGACGTTGTCATGTTCACCGCGGGCTTCTGTACCGGCTGACCAGTATTTCAGATGATGAAAGGTTTTCATCCAATAGTCGGGAATAACTTTTTCTTTGACGCATCCGACCAGTGTTTCGAGTCGATGCGCCGCAATACCGGCTGGCAAACCGGCTTCTCTTGTAATGTCGAGACAGCGTCGGATAGTATCGAAATCGCCTTCTCGCACGAGCCGGTCTGATGCTTCGCCTTGCAGGACGATTGATGAAGCATCGTGGTCAATGGATTTCTTAAAGTTTTGCAGAATGAGTTCCGGCGTTTTTCCGCTGGAGTTAGTCATGAATTGCAGTGTGCCGTCTGCTTTTTCCCAGTATTCGTTGATAACTTCGCACAGGGAAGGGTTCATCAAAAAGGTGTTGATGCCGCACGCTTCGGATAGTTTGAAGGTTGCAAAGATTTTTTCTTTGGTGTGATACGCCCGAACTAAATCGGAAACGTAGATTAAGTCCCTGGCGTGAGCATAGCCGGAGACCAGATTTCCGCCGAGAAACATTCGGCTCAACGATAATCCGCAGAGTTTTGCGACCGGTATTTTTTCTTTCAGGTCGGAAAGTTTCGCCCAGTTGGTATCTTTGCGGGTTGGAGCGGAAGTACCGTCAACGTCTTGTTCTTCCGCTTTTGTCTGGGCGAGAATCTTTTCTTCGATGCTCAAACCGGAAACAGCGGCAGTACCGCCTAGCATCAATTTACCGAGTACATCGCGGCGTGTCGTCTTTTCGCTCATTTGATTGTCTTCGCAGGTTCGTTTTACATAAAGGAGTTGAAGAATTATAACCTATCGGGAAAAAAAAGTCAAACCCCCTTTTGTCGGTTAATTTCTGCCGGCTTTCGGGTGTGTAAGAGTATGACGGGAGTTCTGCGGCTCTGTTCCTGCTGCTAGTTGCCGGTATCTTGCAAGAGTATCTATATTGGGATACAATAGTTACAAATAAACTTTTCAAAATACAACAACTGAAAAACAATGCCTATACTTAAACTTGGAATTCCCGCAGGCAGTTTGCAGGAAGCAACTTTCGATTTGTTCAAACGCAGCGGTTATAAAATTTCCGTTGCAAGCCGCAGTTATGTTCCGTCCATCGACGATGCCGAAATAGAATGTCTGCTCATCAGAGCACAGGAAATGGCACGCTACGTCGCAAGCGGTGACCTCGATGCCGGATTGACCGGTCACGATTGGATAGTCGAAACACAGTCCGATGTTATCGAAGTTGCCGAATTGCGGTTCTCAAAGGTCTCACGCAATCCGGTGCGATGGGTTCTTTGCGTACCGGAGGACTCGCCGATTAAAACCGTGCAGGATTTACAAGACAAACGCATCGCTACCGAA
>WRCR01000283.1 GCA_009783865.1 Planctomycetaceae bacterium
AATTATTTGAAGAAGCACAAGGGTCGGATGGACTATTTTGGACGGTTGCGGGATGGTCGGAGTATTGGCAGTGGTCAGGTTGAGGGTGCGTGTAAGAGTTTGGTTGGGCGGCGATTGAAGCGGACTGGGGCGAAGTGGCGAATAGCGAATGCCAATCGGACGTCGGCGGTCTGCGCGATACTTTATACCGACCAATGGGAAAGTTACTGGAAGCACTGACGGAAATTATTTACTCGCACCCGGTGTGCAATGAACCGTTTAGCGGGGGGTTCAACGAACCCCCTAATATGATAAAATTACATCCAATTCGGGTTGTGCCGATTGTATCTGACCGTATTTCGTTAAAAGGAGTAAAAATGACAGAAAATAAAAGAGTGTATAATTTTTCCGCCGGTCCTGCGGTTCTGCCTCTTCCGGTGCTCAAAAAAGCGCAAGAGGAATTGCTCGCCTTTCCAGGTGCGGGTGCTTCCATCATGGAAGTTTCCCACCGCTCGAAAACATTCGAGCCGATTATTGAGGGTGCCGAAGCAAATATCCGAAAACTGCTGAACGTCCCCGACAATTACAGCGTTCTTTTCCTGCAAGGTGGTGCGCTACTGCAATTTGCGATGATTCCAAAGAATCTTCTGCAAGGAAAAAAAGCCGACTACATCGTTTCCGGTTCGTGGTCGAAAAAAGCATTGTCCGAAGCGAAATTGGTCGGCACCGCCGCAGCCATTTGGGACGGCAAAGATTCCGCTTACAAACGCAAGCCGGGAACAGCCGAATTGAAGTGGAATTCCGATGCCGCTTACGCTTATATTTGTTCCAACGAAACCATTGAAGGCGTGCAATGGCAGCAATATCCTGACACCGGCAATGTACCGCTCATTGTCGACAGTTCGTCCGATATTTTCAGTAAGCCGATTGATGTCAGCAAGTTCGGTTTGATTTATGCCTGCGCTCAAAAGAATTGTGGTCCAGCCGGTGTTACGCTGGTGATAGTCCGCAATGATTTAATGGAACGCGGTGCGGAATCGCTGCCGTCTCTGTTGAGTTATAAGAAAATTGCCGAGGCGAAGTCGATGCTCAACACACCGCCGTGCTTTGCGATTTACATCGTTAAACTGGTTACGGATTGGTTGCTGAACGACATCGGCGGGTTGGAAAAAATGTCCGCAATCAACAAAGAAAAAGCATCGCTGCTGTATGCTGCGATTGACAATTCCAACGGTTTTTACACGGGACATGCCGACAAGGAATTTCGTTCAACGATGAACGTACCGTTTAGATTGCCGTCCGAAGAGTTGGACAAGAAATTCCAAGACGAAGCGAAGGCGGCTGGATTAACAACCTTGGGCGGTCATCGCAGTGTCGGCGGGTTGCGGGCTTCAATTTACAACGCTATGCCGCGGGAAGGCGTGGCTGCTCTTTGCGATTTCATGACAGACTTCGCAAAGAAAAACGGATAACCCGTTATTAGTCCTCGTTTGTCGAACCGCGTAAAACTCGATACAACGCTTGCGTTCCGTTGCGGCTAAAACCCTTTTCGGACGCAAGTTGATACATCCGCTCTGCCAGCGCGGTTGCTTGTAAGTCCAATCCCATTCTGCGGGACTCCTCTAGAACGATTCCGAGGTCTTTAACGATATGTTCGATGATGAACCCCGGTGCGAAATCGCCCTTCAATACCCGCGGAGCAAGATTTGATAAAGCCCAACTGCCGGCAGCACCGGTGCTGACCGATTGCAAGACCTTTTCCAAATCCAACCCGCTTTTTGCGGCATAGACCAATGCTTCGCAAAGACCGAGCATAGTACCGGCAATTAGCGTTTGATTGACCATCTTCGTATGTTGTCCGCCGCCTGCTTGTCCATGATAGACCAGCGTTTTACCCATTAAATTCCACAGCGGCAGCAATTCATCGAAGGCGGATTTATCGCCGCCGACCATTATCGAAAGCGTGCCGTTTCTTGCGCCGATGTCGCCGCCGGAAACCGGCGCATCCAGCGAAACAACGTTGTACTTCTTACATTCCTTCTCGATATCAACCGCAAGGGACGGCGAACTTGTCGTCATATCCGCAATGATCCGGCAGCATAACGGCGAAGCGGAAAGAAGACCGTTGTTGCCGAGTATTGTTTCACGGACATCGCCGGGATAACCGACCATCAGAAAAACGATTTCGGCTTTTTCGGCAACTTCACGGGGAGAGTCCGCCCAAGCCGCTCCGTTTGCGAGAAGTGCTTCCGCCTTCTGTTTCGTCCGATTGAAAACCGTGAGCCGATAGCCCGCCTCGCGGATTTTCATTGCCATCGATAACCCCATTATACCGGTGCCAATCCAGCCGATTTGCGTGTCTTTTGTAATCATGATTTTCTCCCTGCGACTCCCCAAAACCACCTAATATCAAGCCCTAAATCGAAAAAATTTATTGACGTAACTGTTTGAAAACAAAACACTTCCGTCAATTGTATCATTTTGCACATGGTGACTACCTATTTTAACATTATTTTATCTATTTTAACATTTCTGCTTTTATCGGGGACTAAATTCTCCGCCTCTTTAGCAACCTCTTTACCTGCGGAAATGATAACATATTTGAAAATGTTGGCAAGAGCAAAAAGTGCCGGTTAGAGAGTAAAAAAGCGAATCCCCCGCAAGTTTCGTTGCGCCGCACTTGCGGCATCATGGACTACTCTACTTACCCGATTTACCGCCTACGCTCTCAAGGTGTTCCGCAGCCGCCGTCCGTTTCGCACTTTTTACTAGAGGGTTTGATATTAAGTGTTTCCGTGGCTTCTTGATTTCAATCACCAAAAAAGATATATTGTTCCGTAAATACTTACACAAACATTTTTTGCAGGAGAATTTTTATGAAACGTTCTTTCGATAACAGCCGCCGAAACTTTCTCGGTCTTTTAACCGCTGCCGGCGTTGGTACTTTCGCCGGTTCAGCAGCGATGCCCGCCCCCATTCACGCTCAAGAAGCCGCCAAAGAACTGCCGCTGGTTGATTCCCCGCCGGTGCTGCAATGTCCGACGGAAAACAGCGTCGCCGTTGTCTGGGCAGTCGGCAAATCCGCCGCCGGTTTCGTCGAATTCGGAACAAGCAAAGATAAACTCGACCAGAAAGCCGCCGGTGATGTCCGCGGTCTCAATGCGTATCATGAACGCTATCTAACTGTCCGTTTAGAAGGATTGAAACCGAACACCCGATACTATTACCGCACCGTGACTGCTCCGTTTATTTTTCATCACGGACATAAACTTGAACGGCAAGACGATGTTTCCGGCGAGATTTATTCCTTTGAAACGCCGGGCGAAAACAAAGAAGCCGGAACGTTTTCCGTGATTAACGACACGCATAATAATCAGAAAGTGTACAAGGAATTGTTAATGCCGAAGTTGGCGGAACTCAATTCGGATTATACAATTATGAACGGCGACATCGCCAGCAGTTATGACAACAGCGAAATTGCCGTTGAAGCGATTCTTCGTCCCGGCGGTGCTGCTTATGCAGCGGAGAAGCCGATGCTGTTCGTCATCGGCAACCACGACCACCGCGGCTGGTGGGCAAGAAATCTGGGGCTTGCCGTTCCAACATGGAAACCGGAAACGCTGAACGACTGCGCTTTGGGACGCAACTTTGCTGTCCGCACAGGACCGCTGGTTCTTATAGGTTTAGACACCGGCGAAGACAAACCCGATTGGCATCCGGCATGGGGCGGATTAGCAACTTTTGAACCGTATCGGATTGCCCAGCGCGATTGGCTTGAACGCACCTTGAAAAGCCCAAGAGTTGCAGCAGCACCGTTTGTTGCGGCGTTCTGTCATATTCCGCTGTACAACACAGACCCGGATGCTAACGGCGGTGATGTTTTGGAACGCTGGGCGCAATTTCAGCGGAACTGCGGCAAACTTTGGGGACCGCTATTCACGAAATACGGCGTTCAAGTTGTTATTTCGGCGCATATTCATCGGCACCAATACTATGCGCCGGAAGGCGACCGGACTTGGGCGCACCTTACCGGCGGCGGACATGAACCGAAGGGGCAAGTTACCGTCATTCATGGCAAAGCGCAGGGTGATAAATTCGAAGTGATTGTCGACGAACTCAACAGTAAGACAGAACTAGGACGCTGGACGTTTGCTAAACGGAATGTTTGAAAGCCCTCGCCAAAATACCCTCCATTAAAACTTTACACTCATGTTTCTTTACGAATTTCTGACTGCACTCTTTTGGTTCACTTTGGGACTCGTTCTCATGTGTATTGTCCCTTTTAGTCAGCCGAAGGCACCAACACTCAGAGTTTATCGGCATTTTTTGAAATTAAAAATTTTAATTGTCTTTTTCTTATGGGCGTTTCTTACTGTTAATTTCTGCTCTACCTACCAAGGCTTCATCCCAGGACAAGTTACACATTTAATTGCATTGATGATTTTTTCCATAGGAATCACTTGGTCAAGATATTTTGAAAAACGTTTTTTGAAAAAAGAGATTCAATACATTAGAGACGGATTGTACACGCCGCGGCAGCCGATTGAAAAATCGAATCTTTCTGTGAACACCGTCAGGGTGTATCTCGTTTTTTCGTTTGCCGGACTTCTTTTGCTGACCGCTGCGATTGCGTATCAGTTATTCCGCTATCTTCATCATACGGAGGAATATCTGATTGGCGGAAGTTTGATAGTAATGACGTTGTTTTCGCATTTCCTCTTCGTTTTTATATGTTTGCGGCAGCTGTCAAAAGACGATTTTCCTGAAATCACACCTGAAAACGGCGATGAAATTTACAGGAAACTCGCTGAACATTTGGGTAGGTCTGAACGTCGAGTTGAAATAAAACAGAGTTCCGAATTGGTAAAAGGTAACCTATGGATGCTTCCTTTGATATTAGTGTGGTCTGCTGCTTTAATGTTTTCAGGGTACGCCTTTATAAAAACACCTTTTGGAAATGAGTTGATTTATCGAATAAACACATACCGATGGCGCAATGAATATTATCCGATTGATTCACGTATCATCGCAACTGCCAAACCGGAGTCGCAGGTGAAAATTGCGGCGAGCGGTGTGTATGGCAACTTCTGGACGCTTGTATTCACACCGCTTGGTTTTGCCGGTGACGATGACGGATGTTTGCTCTATTCGGATTTGATTCGGGAATCGCTCTTTTTGCAAACGCAAAATGAAACTGTCAAACCATTTGTCGAACCGATGCTTTCCGCTCCGGATTTTCTGATGATTCCGTTTTATTTCAAGGTTGAAAAACGGAATGATGCCGCACATTATCTGGAAAACGTTGTCTTCGGTAATCAGTTGGACGAACCAACGTTTGATGCCGCAAAAACCGCCGTTTTGAAAAAACTTTTTGCGGAAAAGTCAAATGCCGATGTTTGTGCATCAAAGTTTGCTCTTGCTGCCCGACGGCAGGTTTTTGATTTTGGCAAGCAAAATGTCGTGCTGCTTGCTGATTTGGAAAAAACGGACTGGGGAAAGTTTCAGGAATACTACCGCAGCCGGTTTTCGCGGGAGCAGATTCCGCTTGTTTTCTTGTCCGGTGAACAAAGCATTGGTGCAGCCCTTGACGAAATAGAACAGCAACTGGAATCATTGCCGATAGATGCCAAGCGAAGTTCGCCGCAGCAGCGTGTTTTGACCG
>WRCR01000284.1 GCA_009783865.1 Planctomycetaceae bacterium
AACAAAAAAACACAAAAGGATAAAGAGTAAAAGTTGTTTTCATAGAAATCTAATGGGGGTAAAGGGCGAAAAATGTTAACGGACAGTTCCGCTCTATGGTTTATGCTAAAATTGAATGAAATGAAATTCGACATGAAATTTATTTTTTTCAAAAAAAGTGTATCACAATTTTTCGTTGATTGCAATGAGTAGGATTAAAATCCCTGCTAAGAGAGCGAGAGTTTGAAAACGAAAAACAACCCTTTAACTAACATCTACCGATAGAACGACCGAACCGAATTTTGACTCGCGGCATGGAAAAAAAGTTTAACAATGTTTTTTCCATCTTTGTACGAATACTCGAATCTATTTACGGTTTGGCGTACCAGATGAATTCCCAGTCCGCCGACTGACCGGTCTTCAATCGGAGCAGTTAACTTCGGCGGTAATGCGTCCATTGGATTAAATTCCTTGCCGGTATCAGACAAAATGAGAATTACAAGGTTGTCTTCTTTTTTCAGTGAAAGAGAAACCAAGAGTTCTTTGTCCGCCGAGGACGGAGGCGTTTCGGAATGGAGACAGATATTAGAAAACAATTCGTCTATGCAGAGTTGCAGGTCAAGCCAGCATTGCCTTGACAAGGAATTATTAACCGCCCACGCTTCGACAGCAAACATAATTTCCGCTTCTCTGGGACGCTCAGCGACAGTGCTGATAGATAACTCCGTTCCGGCACCTGCGGCATATTCAAATGATTCGGTCATTCTTCCCGTGGACATATTCAACACATATCCTAACTTTCGTCAACAAATTGCACAGATAATATCCCTAATTTCCCAACGATTGCAGCGGTGCGGGAATACGCCCGCCGAAACGAACAAACTTTGAACTTGCGCCGACATTGCGGACTTCCAATACCGGTGAAGCACCGAAAAGTCCGCCGAAACTAACAACATCCCCCGCTTTCGCTCCCGGAACCGGCACAAGCCGCGTCGCCGTTGTCTTATTGTTAATCACACCGATTGCCATCTCATCGGCTATCAAAGCGGAAATTGTATCTGCCGGTGTAGCGCCGGGTATCAATATCATATCCAACCCGACGCTGCAAACCGCCGTCATCGCTTCAAGTTTTTCGATACTCAAATGTCCCTGCTGAACGGCATCGGCTAAACAGGAGTCCTCGGAAACCGGTATGAAGGCACCGCTCAAGCCGCCGACTGAACTGGAAGCAAACAAGCCGCCTTTTTTCACGGCATCGTTTAACATCGCAACTGCTGCGGTGGAACCCGGTGCGCCGATTTGCGCAATTCCCAATGTTTTCAGGATTTCGCCGACACTATCGCCGACTGTCGGTGTGGGTGCCAGCGATAAATCGACAATACCGAATTCGGTGTTAAGTTTTTTAGCAACTTCCCGACCAATCAATTCGCCGACGCGGGTGACACGAAAACTCGTTAGTTTGATTTCTTCTGCCAAGTCGCCCAGCGTAAGAATTTTTCCGTTTTGTTCCGCTGAAGCAATACGCCGCTGAAGTGCCGAGTTGACAACGCCGGGTCCGCTAACGCCGATGTTGATTGCCGCTTCGGGTTCGCCCGCTCCCATATAGGCACCAGCCATAAACGGATTGTCTTCGGGAATGTTAGCAAACACCACGAGTTTCGCCGCACCGAAGCCCTGCCGGTCCTTAGTTTTCGCCGCAATTTCCAAGATAACGCGTCCGAGTTGTTCTATGGCATTGACGTTAATGCCTGCTTTTCGGGAAGCAACATTGATGGACGAGCAAATCCGTTTTGTTTGGGAAAGTACTTCAGGCAGTGAATCAATGACGATTTGCGCACCGGAGGAGATTCCTTTTTGAACCAAAGCAGAGAAGCCGCCGACGAAGTCAACTTTGCATTCTTCGGCGGCTTTGTCCAATGCTTGTGCTAATTGCAAGGCGGCGTGATAACCGTGTCCTGCCACAAGAGTTGCGGCAGGCGAAACCGCTAGACGTTTATTGGTAACGGGGATGCCGTATTTTTCGCCGACTTCGTTGCAGACGGCTACGAGGTTTCTTGCGCGGTCTAAAACTTTGTTATAGACCTTACGGCACATGGTATCGGCATTGGGAGCGGCGCAGTCGTTCAAATTGAGAGCGAGCGTCACGGCGCGGACATCCAGATGCTCATTGTGGAGCATACGGATGGTCGAAAGTATTTCGTCTGTTTGAAGCATTTAGTTTTGATGGTTAGGAAAGTTTTCTCACGTTTATATGTAAGATATTATGTACAATTTCCCGTGATATACAAGTGTCTCTCTGTTAGCGTAGACGTATTTCAGAAATACAGTAATCCTGCGCAGTGTTGACCTTGTGTTTCCTGAATTCTCCGCTATACTCATGGGAAGCGTCAAACTAAATCTCTTTATCTGGAGCCGAATATCCGTGAGTAATGTCCGCCGTGAAACACTCGTCAAAATTGCTGCCGACCCAAATTCCGACGGCACCCCCTTCGATGCTAAAACCGCCGACCTGAAATCGTTCTTCGGTAATCACGTCTTCAACGAAAAAGTCCAGCGCGAAGTTCTGCCGGAAAAGATTTTCGAGTCCTTTCAGGAAACAATCAAAAATTCACGAACACTTGATATAGACATCGCCGATGTCGTTGCACAAGCAATGTACGAATGGGCAATCAAACACGGTGCAACTCACTTCACGCATTGGTTTCAGCCGCTCACCGGAAGTACTGCCGAAAAGCATGATTGTTTCATTCTGCTGGACGGTCATGGAAAAGCAATCGCTCAATTCTCCGGCAGCGACCTTGCCCGCGGAGAACCCGACGCTTCCTCGTTTCCTTCCGGCGGTCTGCGGGCAACCTTTGAAGCACGCGGGTATACCGCCTGGGACCCGACTTCACCAGCGTTTATTTACCGGCATAAAAACGGAAGCACTCTCGTTATTCCGACTGTATTTCTCGGCTGGAAAGGCGAAGCACTCGATATGAGAACGCCGCTGTTGCGCGCAACAGCCGCTCTTGAAAAACAAGCACTTCGCGTTTTGAAACTTTTCGGAAACACTGCGCCGAAACATGTTTTTTCGACTATGGGGGCGGAACAAGAGTACTTTCTAGTTGACCGCCGGCTTGCCGCTTTGCGTCCCGACCTCTTGATTACCGGACGCACGCTTTTCGGGGCAAAACCGCCGAAAGGACAGGAACTCGAAGACAATTACTTCGGCTCAATACCGGAACGTGTCATCTGTTTTATGACTGAAGTTGAGTATGAACTTGCGCTGCTCGGTGTTCCAGCAAGAACGCGTCATAATGAAACCGCACCGGCACAGTTTGAGATTGCCCCGCTCTTTGAACCGGCAACTCTGGCGGCTGACCATCAGATGCTCATCATGCAAACGCTTCGCAGTGTTGCAACACGGCATGGTTTCGTTTGTTTGCTTCACGAAAAGCCGTTTGCGGGCATCAACGGTTCGGGAAAACATAATAACTGGTCGATGATGACCGACACCGGCGAAAACTTGTTTGAACCCGGTGATACGCCGGTTAATAACGCTCAATTTTTGTTTTTCACAACGGCGGTTATTCGGGCGGTACATCTTTACGGCGATTTGTTGCGGACAAGCATCAGCGGGGCGGGAAATGACCACCGTCTCGGCGCAAACGAAGCACCGCCGGCAATCATCAGTATATTCTTCGGCGGCGGTTTGAGCGAAATCTTTGAAGGATTTGCAGCCGGTAATACTCCAAAAAATGTTAAGAGCAAGTTGTCTCCGATTGAAATCGGTGTTTCGCAACTGCCCCCGATAACGCGGCACAGCGGCGACCGCAACCGCACGAGTCCTTTTGCTTTCACGGGCAACAAGTTTGAATTCCGTGCAGTCGGTTCGAGTCAGAACCCTGCTTATTCCACGACTGTTCTTAACACTGCTGTTGCGGAGTCACTGGATTACCTTGCGGGCAAACTTGAAGCCGCACTCGGCAAAGGCAAAGAGTTTAACGCTGCCGTTCAGGAAGTAATTATCGAAACGGTCAAGAAACACAAAGCAATCTTGTTTGACGGCAACTGTTATTCCGATGAGTGGAAAATGGAAGCGGCGAAACGCGGCTTGCCGAATTTGGTCTCGACTGTCGATTGCCTGCCGCTCATCAACAGTGAAAAAGCGGTCGAATTGTTCTCGAAATACGGCGTTTATACCAAAATTGAGAGCGACAGTCGGCACGAAATTTATTCCGATGCGTATGCAAAGGTCATTCAAATCGAAGCGGATACGGCAGTAGAAATTGCCAAGACGCAGATTTTACCGGCAGCGTTGAGTTACAAGAAACTTCTTATGGTGACCGCAACAACGAAGGTGCAGAAGGAATTGCTTGCTGGTCTCGATAAGTTAATTGACGAGTTGATTGAAAAAATCGCAATACTTAAAAATGCTCTCGGCAAAGTACCGGAAGACGACGCGCAGAAAGCGGCGGAATATCATCATGAAAATATGCTGCCCTGTATGACTTTGCTGCGTGAGACGGTGGACGCATTGGAAACAATAGTAGATGACGATTTGTGGCCTCTGCCGACTTACACGGAATTATTGTTTGCGCGGTAGCGGGAATTAGAAAGACGGCATTATGAAAATCAACCAGATTATCCGTTATGCAGCATATCTGACAGCGGCGGTCTTTGCCGTTTTGTTTGCGGTATCGGCTTTCGGATTGATTATGTCAATACACTTGCTCGGTTCGCAGGATTTATCTGCCGGTAATAACCGCAATCCTTTCGCTTTTGCTCTGCGTGTTCCTGTTGAACAGACAAAACAAGACGATAATGTACCATACGTACCGATTGAAGGTGAATTGACAAGGGGCGAAGAATGTGACAATTTCAAACCCAGTATAACCGGAAGTTGGTCGCAATTTCGCGGCGATTTTTTCGATGCGGTTTATCGACTGGAAGACGGTATCCGTATCAAGAAAACATTTTCCGATGAGAATAAACCGCCGCAACTTTGGTCGCTGCCGCTCGGCGAGGGCTTTGCCGCTCCCGCTATAAGAAACGGCAGAGTATATCTGCTGGATTACGATATGGAAAATTTCCGCGATGCGCTGCGCTGTCTTTCCTTTGAAAACGGAAAAGAAATTTGGCGGTTTTCCTATCCGGTAAAAATCAAAAAGAATCACGGAATGTCCCGCACAATTCCGGCGGTATCCGATAAGTATTGCGTTTCGCTTGGACCGAAATGTCACGTCCTTTGTGTTGACGCAATGACGGGTGAGAAAAAATGGTTCATCGATTTGCAGCATACTTTCGGAACAACGGAACCGGAATGGTACGCGGGGCAATGCCCGTTTATCGTCACCGAAAAAGACGGCAGCGAGTCGGTGATTATCGCACCTGCTGGTACCGATGTTCTGTTGTTTTCCCTCGATTGCGAAACCGGCAATGAACGCTGGAGAACGCCGAATCCTTTCGGATGGACGATGACGCACGCTTCGGTAATGCCGATGAAACTGGATGACGGTCGGCATACCTACGTTTATTTCGGTAAAGGCGGTGTTGTCGGCGTTGATGCCGAGAACGGAAACATTCTCTGGGATACAACGGATTGGCGGATTGAAATCGCAACTTGTCCTTCACCGGTTCCTTTGCCGAACAATCGGATTTTCTGCTGCGGCGGTT
>WRCR01000285.1 GCA_009783865.1 Planctomycetaceae bacterium
CCTTTGCGTTAGCAACGCCTGGGACTCCCGGTGAACCTGCTGCTATAGCAGCCCAGTTGATGTCGTTAAAGGCATCTGTGTTATGATCGATTCCCTTGCCGCCGAGTTCGCCGAGCAATGCCCAGGTTACTATCTGTGTAACGGGTCGGAGGTCGTCCAAGTTACCATAATTGTCTTCGATGTAATTGTAGGCAGAAAGGAAGTGACCAATATCTACACCGTTAGCAACGTAGTATGCTAAGTAATCAGAAAAACTGCCGGCGACATAATAGTTTGCGTGCCCCTCTGCGAAATTGGTGGAACCAGCGTTCGCACAGAAAGATGCAAAGCGTTCTCCCGTGACCGCGTTATCAACATGGATCGGGAAAATGTCGCCGCTGTTGTTGAGCCCGCCATAACCCAGCGTATAACCGCTTCCGTGACCATTGACAATCGTGTAGTACGCGTCATAGTCAAAGGTAGTTTCACCGAATACGCCGTCTTTATCAACGTAGAAGTATTTCGGTCCGACATTCTCGAAAATGTCCGCCGCCAAACCGGTCAACACTTCTTCGACTTTGTACCAACCAGCAGGAACATCGTCGAAAAGGATCTGACCGCTGGGCTCGACGGGACCACTTTGAAACGTTTCGCCGGTGTCAACCGAGGTGGCAACAAACGAAATGCCAGCGAGAATCTCCATAACTTCATCGAAATCGTAACCTTTGTCAAAAGCCCATTCTGCAATGAACACGCCATCGACCGTTTTGGTCAAGGAGAGCGTACCTTTTTCTCCGCCCGGGTTCTTCGGTGTGTTATTGAACGTTGGTGCGTACACCGGAACAAGTTGCGGCTGGGGATCATTCCAACCGATTTCTTCGTTCTTTGCCAAGTACACCACATCGATAATGTTGTTGCCAACTGTTGCGGTTGCAAAGTTTGCCAAGACATCAGCAACGGCTGAATTGATCGCGCTGGCGATAACACGGTCAGACCCAACATTATCAACTAAAGCAGGACTTCCATCGCCAAGCAACGCCCCCAGACACAACTGGGCAATCAATTTGGTGCCATATCTCTCTCCGTTTGGAGTATTCCATTGAGCGAAATGGGGGTCGTCTGATCCATAAAATTTGAAACCCTCGCAATCGCCGGGCTTCGGCCACTGGTCAATGCTGCCATAATTGTCATAGATGTAGTTGAGCATCTTGATGACTTCGTCTTTGTTCTCAAATTTCTGCTCCTTCATTTCTTCAGCACCGGTGCCATGCAGGACATCAGCGGCAGCACAGAAGGATGAAATTTGCTCACCAGTTGCTACATTTCTAACATGGAAATCATAGACAGGGTGCCCTCCGATAGTCATCGCAGGAGTCAACCACATCTTGTCGCCAGGCTCGTTAGCCATTACGTACACGCCTTGGTAGTCGAAATTACCACCGCCGACAATTTTGCCGCTTGCACCGATTTCGACGTACAGAGGATCATTGACTTCTTCGAAAATTTCCTCGGCGTAACTGCCGGGAACATACTCTTCGACAATGGCGTACCAACCAGCAGGAAATTCATTGGGAACGAAAGTGATCACGCCATTTAAGTCAAGTTCGCCAACGGCAAACGGCGCATCCCTATCGAAGTCCGCTCCTTCTCCGTCAACGGCGTAAGCCTTGAATGAAATACTTGCGAGAATTTCAAAAACATCGACATCATTATCAACAGCCCATTCCGCGAAGAACTGTCCATCGACCGTTTTGGTCAATGAGGGCGCGCCGAGCAGTTTGCCATCATCATCCCCTTTCGGCGGGTGTTGAAACTGGACGTTCTTGCCGTCGGGAATACCGCTGTTGTTGCTGTAGGAGACCCAAAGTGTGCTTCCGCAGTTCGGACAGACCGGCAAGCCCATACTCACGCCGGTTTTAACGTCGAAAATGTCATCCAAGTCCCACTTTGTGGTTCCCGGAACCGATGACAGATACAAGTACACCGAATTGTTGACGTTCTTAACTTCGCCCCATGGTGCTGGCAGAGAAGGCCAAACTCTTCCTTTGCCGCCGCCCTGTGACACGAAGTATCCATCCTCGCCAAATTTGCCGTCCGCGTTGCAGTGGAAACCGGCACCCTTTAAACTGGCAAGCGGTGTTGTTGCGTTAACTTTGCTTTCTACTACTGGTTCATCCGGGTTGGCAAGAGCGTTGAATGCGACTGCGGCAACGGGGGCAGGTGTGGCAAACACATCGACTATCTCGGCACCTTCGTCTCCCTGAGGAACTTCGGGGGCTTTCCCAACGTATGCAACCTTGTCAACTTTGTTGCCTTTGATGGCAACCGAAACATCGTGGTCTCCGATTCTGTAAATCGCAGCAGCGTTGTTTGCCCAAGCCTGATTTGTAAGTGTGACACCATCTGCTGTAACAGAAAGACTTGCTTTTGCGCCGTTACCGTCCAATTTGGCGGAAACATTAACCGCATACGCGGCAACGGACATAGCGAGCATAAACGCGACGAGCGTAAATGCCGAAAAGATTTTTTTGCTCATTTTGACTCCTATGGGTTTTGAGCGTTGAAAGGAAATTGTTTGTAAACTGTTTGCCTCTTTTACATTGCTGTTGGGGTTCAGTATTTTCAGCCAACTTTTACTCTGAAGTTGCGGTTCTCCATTTTCAGCCGCACTGTTAACGTACAGCGTGGTCAAACGGTTCGTTGTTATAAGGCGAACATCCTTCCTTCCTGTTTTGTCTTGAATCAACTAAACCGAAAGGTACCCGTCACAAATGGCGGTGCCAACGTGAAAACCTGCCGAAATTGTGGTGTTAAATTTGGCACAGATTCGATATCAGACGGACGAATAATTTCTTATATCCGCCGCCGACATTCTATAAATGTAGTGCAAGTGCTGTGCCAAAATAAAATTTTTTCAGATTTTTTTTCAAATGCTTAAAATTAAGGGGTATAGTTATATCGTTTTTACATTTTAATTAAATAATTATTTCACGGTATACTAAAGTGTGTAGAAATGACGTGCAATTTTGCAAAATGTGACGTAAAATGATACATAAATTTTTGGGTACCGTGTTGACTTTTCATTTGCGCAGGATTAAAATCCTGCGCTAATGTCGTGTTCGCCGCTTTTTCAATCGAGGATTCAATGAAACCGCTGAAAATTACTGTCGTTGTCTTGTTATTTCTTGTCGCTGCGGCGGCATTCGCCGAAGATAAACCGGTATATGATTTGAAACCCGGTACCATGTGGACACGGGAAAAAGACACCGGCTCTATGACCGTCGAAGACGGTGCCGCCTATATCACGCACACCGGCTCAAAGGACTTTGCCGTTAATCTTCACGAAAACATCAGCGTTGCTCCCGGCGATTCGTTCCGCATTTCCTGCAAGTTTCAGAGCGAAGGAACCGGTACCGCCAGTTTCTCCATTGGAATGTTTGATTCGAATAAAAAAATTATCACATGGTCGCAAGGCAGCGTCGGCATCAAAGGCGAAACTAAAGAGAAAAAACTGGAACAGGAATTTGCGATTCCCTTCGGCGGTGCTTTCATTTTGCCCCGCATCATGGGCGGCGGAGACATCAAAGTAAAGGTATGGGATTTCAAACTCGAAAAGTTGGACGCTATCGCACTCTTGCAGCCGGAAAAGGAATTGCCGCCTGCCGGTGAATCCTTTGAACTTGTACCGGCAACAGATACTCCTTTCGGCAAAGCCCTTCAATTCAAGGGTCTCAAGGAATTCGTCAATCAGCGCGGAAGAATTCCATGGTCGAAAGTTGACGAAGGACTGCGCTACAAAGACAAAGCAACTTGGAAGATTGCCGCTTCAGACGGTCTTTATTTCCGGTTAATGCCGCTGGAACCCTTCAAGTGCAGCGCAGGCGGAAAAGTATTCGTCTCCGTCAGAATGTATGTTGAACGCGGCAGACATTCTCTTGCGGTCTATCCTTGGAAAGGCGGCATGCTCGGCAGCGAACCGATTGCAAGGGGAACCTTCACACCGGCAGAAGGCGAAGAAACCGGCGCGTGGTGCTGTATCCACAGTTACGTCACTGTTCCCGAAGATATTGATGGCTTAATGCCGGTCATTTTCTCCGATACCGGCGGTGTCTACAATATCACTGAATGGAAAATTGCCGTGCCGTCTGCCGAAGAACTTTCACCGAAAGCAAAAAAAGTTGACGGCTATTTCAAAGAACGCAAAGACGAAGTGTTCGACCGCGGCTTGACCGCTATCAAGACCGGCAATGACGTTTATCTTTCGTGGCGGCTCTTGAAAACCGATAAAGACGATACCGCTTTCGATGTCTACCGTGCCGATGTTGTTGATTACAATTCCGGCAAAGCATTGAAACAGATGAGAAAGGTGAATCAAAGTCCGATTAAACAAACGACCGACTTTATTGACAGAAATGTTCCCGACGGTGATTTCAGATGGATGGTATATCCCGTTCCGCTGGAACCGACAACCTCGAAGCAGACCATGATGCAGTCGCCGCCGACAGCCGCAATGGATAAACCCTACCGCTCTTTCAAATTGAAAGACGGCGTTAATCCGTTGCGAGCATTGCGTTTGTTGATTTAGACGGAGACGGCATACAGGACTTCGTTATCAAAACGCCCAACGAAAATATCGACCCTTGGTATTTGTATTGGAGTAAAAGTCCTAACACATATAAATTGCAGGGTTATAAGTCGGACGGGACTTTCCTTTGGGAATACGACATGGGCTGGGGCATTGAACGGGGTATGTGGTATGCGCCGTACATTGTCGCCGATTTAGACGGCGACGGCTGCGCCGAAATTATCGTGAAAAGTGTTCCCGGCGACCCCCGCAACAGTTTCGGACGGGTATATGACGGCGAAGAGTATCTATCGATTCTCGACGGCAAGACCGGCAAAGAACGGACGCGGATTGCGTGGCCCGAAAGAGACGGTATCGCATACAATTATGCGAGCCGCAATCAACTTTGTCTTGCGTATTTGGACGGTAAAACGCCCTGTATTATTGCGCTGCGGGGAACATATACCCGAATGACTGCCGTTGCGTACCAATTCAAGAGCAATCCTGATACGCTTGAAGAACTCTGGCGGTGGGACAACCGCTGGGATAGAGGAAGATACGGACAAGGGGCGCACACGACTCACGCCGTTGACATAGACGGAGACGGACGCGACGAAGTGATACTCGGTTCGATTGCGCTGGACGATGACGGTTCGATTCTTTGGGAGCAGAAACTCGGACATCCTGACCACATGTATGTCGGCGACATTGACCCGTCGTTGGACGGCATGGAAGTATATTTCGGCATTGAAACCGGCACCGCAAAGAACGGAATGTGTCTTGTCGAAGGCAAAACCGGTAAATTGCTTTGGGGACATGACAAACGGACTTATCACGTTCATTCAACCGGTATGGTTTCGGACATCGACCCGAATGAACCCGGCTTGGAAGTTTGGTCCGGCGAAGAGAATTTTCCTGAAGAACGTTATCTCCGCAACTGCAAGGGCAAGATTCTGGAAAAGCCGGCGGGTTTTCCGGTTAGAGACCTTGCGCCGAAGAGTGTTTGGTGGAACGAGACCTTGCAGCGGTCTTTGATTATAAACGGCAAGCCGGTTGCGTATCCTTCATTTGAGCC
>WRCR01000286.1 GCA_009783865.1 Planctomycetaceae bacterium
CAGGTCTTCGGTGAAATCGGAACACGGTATTTCATGAAAGACGGTCTCGGCATTGCAGCAGGACTTCATGAATTCGCAAGACAAGCCGAGATGTATTTCATGGCAAACTATGCACAGACAGTCAATGTTATCGGAGCAATCAAAACGAGTAAGACCGCCGCTCAAATGGAAACTACCGGTCTGGCGTTGGAACTCTACCGGAAACATTTCGGCAACATTGCCGTCCAAACGGAAAACAACAATCCGATGCTCGATGTACAAGCGGCACTAATTGCCGATGGAGTTGAGTACAGCAAGACAGGTGTGGACTTTACCTTTGGGCTTATGAACAATCAAGGTAAAGGACTGAAAAGAACATTGAGTTTCGAGTGGCCGCCCTTTGGCAAAACAGAAAGCAAACCGGTAGGCGTGAGCGGTCTTGCTGTCGGCATTGTGAACATGTCGGACAAAGCGGAAGCGGTTAAACTCGACATCGCCGGTTTCGACCTTGTCGGAAAGAAGGTGCGGCAATTCGTGATTGCCGACCCGGAGAACGACCCGCAAGGGTTCAACGACCCCGATAAACCGCTGCGTATTTCGATAGTCGAAACGGCGTTGGAATCATTCAACGGCAGCGTGAATGTAAAACCGTTTAGCATAACGGTTGTGAAAATTGAATAGTTTAGCGGGCGGTTCGCTTCCTCGTTTAATGGGCGATTCGTTGAATCGCCGCTAAACTAGAATTGAAAATAGATGAACGCTGACGACCCCGTGTTGAAAAACGTGAATATGAATAACAACACGGCACCGATTACTGCCTGTATAAACACACTGCTCTTTGCAAACCATGCCGTGAAAACATCTTTCCAGTGCGGCGGTGTGAAGTGCATCACGTAACCGATTATGAGCGCGCCAAGAAACCAATATCCAATTTCCGCACCGTTGCTGCCGGGACTGAACGTAACAATACGGCTGATGATAGTCCACGCAACCCCTGCCGATGAAAGCGTTTCCGTCGCCTGTGAACGGAAAAATATCCAGCAGATAACCACGATATGAAACGTGATGAACCAGCGCAGCAAAAGGAACGCTTTCGATTGTCCTTCGGTTTTCAAAACGTCTTTGCCGAATACAACTCTTTCGATTGCCAGCCACAAGCCGTGCAAGCCGCCCCAGATAACGAAGTTCCACGCTGCACCGTGCCAAAGTCCTCCGAGCAGCATCGTAATAAACAAGTTGCGGTAAGTGTTAAACGAACCGAAGCGGTTGCCGCCGAGCGGTATGTAAAGATAATCCCGCAGCCACGTTGAAAGCGAAATATGCCAACGCCGCCAGAAATCCGTAATACTCAACGAAAGATATGGACGGTTGAAATTCGCCGGCAACTTGTAGCCGAGTATCCTTGCCGAACCGATGGCAATATCACTGTAAGCCGAAAAGTCGCAGTAAATCTGCAAGGCGTAGCCATAGACGGCAAGCAGCAGAAGGAAACCGGAAAATTCTGTTGGGGTTCTGAAACACGGGTCAACAAGCGTTGCCGCTAAAACATCGGCAATCATTATCTTCTTGAGCAAACCGGAAAGGATTTGTGCAAATCCTTCAGCGGCATCTTTATCGTCATACTTCGGGTCGGTATTGAGTTGCGGCAGAAACTCTGAAGCGCGGACAATCGGACCGGCAACAAGAGCAGGAAAGAACGCAACGAAGAGAGCGAACTTCGGAAAGTCGCCGGTCGGACTTATTTTTCTTTTGAAAATATCAAGTGTATAACTCAATGTTTGAAAGGTATAAAACGAAATGCCGACCGGCAGTACAACTTGCAGCATCGGCACGGAAAAATTGAAACCGAGTACGTCTGTGAACGCCTTGAAATTTCCAAGAAAGAAATTGCAGTACTTGAAATAGCCGAGACAGCCGAGATTGAGAATAAGACACAGTGCCAGCCAGCATCGCCTGACTTTTACGCAGTCGGATTTATAAATTCGGTCGGCAGCAGTATAATTCGTTAACGTCGAAAAGAGAATAAGTCCAGACAGCCGCCAGTCCCAGCACATGTAGAAGAAATAACTGGCAAGCAGCAGATGCCAAATTGCGAGTCGGGAAAAAATGTTCTGACAATTATCCGTTTTACCGCCGCTAACTTTGTTCTTGATGAGCAGGATACCCCAGAAAACAACAGCAACAAACGGCAGGAAAAAACAGTATTCAAAGGAATTGAAAAACATCGCTATTTACTCGATAATTTCGGCTTTATAACTCCGGCTTGTTCTAATTTTTTTGCAAGGTCTTCGGCGAACATTTCGTTGCCCTTGTCGTTAAAATGCAAAGCGTCTATGTCAAAAAACTCGCGGTTTGCCGGTACCGAATTTTCGGTATCAAGAAACAAGCAGTTATGTTTTTCCGCAACTTCGCGGGCGATGTTATTTTGAGCGGTAATTCCATCCAACGCTCCCTGTGCGCCGAGTTGAAAGAAATGCCCTTTCAGGAAATGCTGTGCTTCTTCATGTGTTTGTTTACTGCGGATTAAATATGAATGCGCGAGCATTATCGGCTGTATGTCAAGTTGCAGTGCCGTCTCAATTAACTTGCTGTATTCTTCCTGAAAAAAGGTCTTTCCGTGTTTGGGAAACGGCACGAATTTTACCGCTTCCGCTTGCGGTGAAATACCGAGTTGTTTAACTTTGTCGAGAAACACATTGTAAAAAGTGCTGCGCCGATACCGCCATAACCGGACGTTAAATTTACCGAAAAACGAATCGGCACTTTTACCCGTGATGCTTGAGCCGCTCATAATCGTATAGAAATCGTTTGCTGCCGGATAAATCAGCAGATACTGCGGTTTGATTTTTACGATGCGGCGTTCAAGATGTACTCGCATGCTGCTTGCTCCCAAACCGACAATGCCGGCGTTGACAACTTCAATCGGCGGATTGCTTTCATAACGTCTGTTGAGGACTTTCTCCAGACATGCCGGAAAGGTTGTCTCGTCGGTTGTGCCGCCCCAAGTTGTGGAATCGCCGAGAATCACAAACCGCAATGTACCTTCCGGCGGAACTTGTTCAAAAGAATGACCGCGATAACCGTGTTCGTTAATTGAAATTGAGCCGGTTTTACTTTTTCGGTCGGTATTTGGAATGAGGTATCGTCCTTCGATTAGGTCATCGATTACCATTCTCGGACCGCGTTCACCGTGTTTAGCCGCGTGGCGCAGACGCATACCTTTTTCGGCAGCAGCGTAAAATGCCGCAATGAGCAGCCAAGCGATAAATACTTTGCCGAAAAAGAAATTGTTTGGTGATGTTTTCATAAAAACGAGTTATTATTGTATTGATTTTGGCAGTATTATACCGTCTTCGCCGCTGTTTTCAAGAATTAGTTCTGCGGGACTAACGGAGTCCTTGCAAACGCCTCGTCATCATTTTATAATACCGGCGTTGCTTATAACATTCATTACTTCTGTTGACCTCTGGAGTTTTTATGGGAAAGATTTTAATCGGCGTTAATATGGAATTTGTCCGTCACGAAGACAAATCGTTTGAATGTGGCGTTGCGAAAGCCGCCGAACTCGGATACGAATTCTGCGAACCAATGGTACACTGGGGACGCGAACTCCTTTCCGAAGCAGGATACTTTCACAGCGTTTCAATGTGGGACGACCCGCTGCGCATCCGCCGTGCGCTGGAAAAGAATAACATCAAGGCATCGGCTTTGTCCGCTCATTGTCCGCTATGCAAGCCCGATGCGTCAACGGACTATCTCAAACAGGCAGTCCGTTTCGCCGCCGAAATCGGCGCGCCGGTTGTCTGCACTGACGAAGGTCCCAAACCGGACTGGTCAACGCAGGAAGAGGACTTCGCTTTCATGAAATATGTTTTAACGGAAGCATCGCGGGTTGCCGCACCGCGCAATATCAAAATCGGTATTGAACCGCATCAGCAATACACCGTGAAGCCCGACTTATATGCCCGCATCATCGGATTGGCAAACTCATCGGCTGTCGGAGCAAACTTCGACACCGGCAATTCTTATCTTGCTGGACAAGACCCTTATACTTGGCTTGAAGCGGTCAAGGGGCAACTCGTTCATCTGCATGCCAAAGATATTTCGATTCAACAGTCGGATGCGGAACGCGGCACCGTAACCGGTACGCCGGTCGGCTGCGCTTGCGGAGACGGCGTTATCGATTGGGCGAAGGTTATCGCTGTCGTCAAAACATTGCCGCAGGACATTGTATTCAGTGTAGAATGCGGAACGGTTGACCAAGCCGCTAGAAGTATTGAACACCTGAAGAGAGTAAATAGTTAATAGTGAAGAGTGAATAGCGGGGGACGCAAGCGGGGGATAAAGTCGCCCGCCTCTTTTTAATGTAAAAAATTTTCACACCTATTGCAATCGTTGAAAAAATATGATATACCATATCTGTAATTAAAATATTCGTCTGGTAAGGTGCCGGACGAGATACAATTAAGAGTTCGTCAGCAATTCAATAGCCGTTTAGCCGCGTTTCATAGAAACGGGCAAGGGCGGGTTGGTTGACTTCACGGTCAAAACTGCGTTGCAGTGTGGAGATAGCCAATGGATACGAATAGCGGCGTGCTTCCGTAAGGGAGCGTCTGCGCGTATCCAATGGGAATCTTCGGCGTTAATTTTAGCGCACCGCATTTGACCGCGGGAAGAAAACCTATCTATTGAACGCATCGCTCCTGTTCTAGAGCGGTTCTTGTTGGCGTTTCTCGGCGAAATTCCTGTACTGTTTGCCTGTTTGCGGATACCTTTTCACGAATCAATCAATGCCCAACAAATCTCGTTTGAGAAGTGGGCAGGAGGGACATTATGATAGATAACCTTTGGCTGTATTGTTCGGGAGCGTGTTTATGTCTTCTTGCTGTAATTTTTAGAACCGCTGTCGCCGAATTTTTCAGAAATATGTGGCAGCCCAAGGGGGATACACAAAACGTCGCCACAAACGGAAACGGTGCAATCTACAAATGGAGTTTTTATGGGATATTTATCTTTTTTGATATAAATAGATTGTGGTCTTGGTGGAACAAATGTGAAGGCACAATACCAGAGTCCATTACTGGAGGTACCTCGAATCCACAAAACTCCGATTTTGTTGACGGTAAGGAAGATTTCCTGCCAAATGGTTCCAAATATGAAGATGAATGTACGCATGTCATCGAATGTCTAATTGATTCGAGTGATTACAAAAATCCGGGACAAATAATTGAGGACAACGATAACTTGAGTACCTCCGATTTCATTGAGCAGAATAAGGATAAGATAGTGGGAGTCAAATAAACGTAATAATGGTTATTGATATATGAGGAACTACATAATGAGTACAAATTACAACGCAGAAAAGGCGCAGATAGAGAAGAAAATTAGGGGATTGGTACAATTAAGTGAAGCGAACAATCCTAAAATCAAAAATGAGTTTGAAGGAGAGAAATTGTTTGATGAACTTGACCTAGAAAAATGTCCGCTTGACCATCCTGATTTTACTGGGGTTTTTGAAAACACTTGCTATGAAAATAAAAAGAGAGCGAGGTGTCAAACGTGTTTCATCTTCGTACCAATATCGTCCCGAATATTGTACCGAACCGAAGTACTCTGAAACAATG
>WRCR01000287.1 GCA_009783865.1 Planctomycetaceae bacterium
CAGGATTTTTCAAACGGGTCGTACAGACCGGGAATGGCAGTCACTGTTTCATACGAACCGTCAGGACCCGGCATGACCGGCGGCTGCGTGTCGAAAGTCAGTTTTTGGTCGTATGGAAACAAGGACTTTCCTCTTGCAACGGCATCATCCCATTTGATTTCCTTACCGCTGTAGGTTGCCATGCGCGCCATGACTCCTACCATACTTGACGTCGCGGCAAGCCAGCCCTCGTGCAGTTTCTTGCCGTTGCGGATTGCATCAACTTGGTCGATATGTTCTTGGACGTATGGACTTTTATCGTTCTTTCCTTTCGGGTCATAAGTCCATTTTTCTTTTCCTTTGGGTTCTACCCAATTGCGGGTGCCGCTCATTACACCGGCATTTCCGGCGGTTCCCTGAATCAATTCCCCAACGGGATTCCAGCAGCCGGCGATTTGACGACATTGACTGTGCATAACGCTTCCGTCTTCATAGCGGAACTCAACATAATGATGGTCGAATATATTACCGCAGTCATGCGGCTGCATCCACGGTGAACGCCGCGCTTGACGACCGCCCATTCCGTAGCACGCAACGGGATGCGCAAGCGGGTCGCCTTTGCCGAGAACCCAGTTGGCGACATCCATGTTATGGCAGTGCTGTTCGAGGTTATGGTCGCCGCTGAGCCAGTTGAAGACATACCAATCCCGTGTTTGGAAACTCATTTCGGTTTCGCCGGGTCTCCTCTCGGTGGCAAGCGAGATTCTTCCCATGTTCCAATATACCCGCACGTTAAGAATGTCGCCGATAGCACCGTCTTGAATCCGTTTGAACCATTCGAGATAACTGTTTTCGTGGCGGCGTTGAAAACCACTGAGGACGGTGATGCCTTTTTCTTCGGCGATTTTGTTCATTTTCATGCAGCGGCGATAGCCCTCTGCGTCAATGCAAAACGGCTTTTCAACAAAAACGTGTTTGCCTTGTGCGACAGCATATTCATAATGCGGAACATGAAAGCCGGGAAACGAAGTGACCAGCACTTGGTCTGCACATTCGATGGCGGCTTTGTATCCGTCGAAACCGGGAAAGATTCGTTCTTTCGGCAAATCAAGTTTTGATGCGGCGGTTTCGTGTTTTGAAAGAACTTCGGTGCAAAGTTGCAAGCGTTCTTCGTTGATATCGGCAATGGCGACCAGTTTTACGTTATCGCCTACTGCAAAGCGGTCAAGGACTGCGCCGCGTCCGCGCCGTCCGCAGCCGATGAGTGCGACTTTGATAAGGTCGCTTCCGGCGGCATGAACCCGTGTGCTGAACGATGCTGCCAAAGCCGCTCCCGCTGCGAGCGTACCGGTGGTTTTCAAAAAGTCACGTCGTGAAGACATAAAATACTCCTATAATAGTAAAAGGCAGGGAAAATTTGTTGCAGTATTTTACACCGGCAGGGAGACCTTGGCAAGAGCAAAAAGTGCCGCCCATTTAGCCCGCAGCGGGGACTAAAATCCCATAGTCATTTAAGGGATTTTTTGTTTCAATAGTTGCCATACCGCCGGTCTTCGCCCGCCGCCCGAAGTTGGCGGTATCGACAGTAACCCCAATTTCAGCCGACATAAGAACGCTACGCCGCTTCCCGTTTTTGCATAGCGACTGCGGCGGCAGGATATAGTTTGTGTATCGCTTGCGATTCGAAGAACATCTTAATACTTCTGACTACGCAGTGCTGTTCATTTTCCGTCAATTCGGCAAATATCGGCAATGCCAGCACTTCACGGCTTGCCGCTGCTGTTTCCGGCAGGGATTCCGTTCTATAACCGAGATAGCGGAAACATTCCTGTTCATGCAAACCAAGCGGATAGTAAATCTCCGAACCGATTTTGCGTTCCGAAAGCGATTGTCGAAGTGTATCCCGCAAGTTGTCCGGTACACGAATCGTATATTGATTCCAGACATGACGGCGGCTGCTTTCACAATACGGCAGCACGACCGTGTTATCTAAACCGGCATCGATGAAAAACTCGTTGTATCTTGCGGCATTTTGAATCCGCATTGTCGTCCATGCATCGAGGTATTTCAACTTCACGTTGATGATAGCCGCTTGCAGTGAATCCAATCGGCTGTTGATACCGATAACTTTGTGATAATACCGCGGCTCCATTCCGTGAACGTGCAGCAGTTTCAACTTGTTTGTAAATGCTGCGTTTCGGGAAGTTATCATACCGCCGTCGCCTGCACCGCCGAGATTTTTGGTCGGATAGAAACTGAACGCCCCCATGTCTCCCCACGAACCAGCACGCCTGCCGTCGAGTTCTGCACCGATGGACTGGGCAGCATCTTCTATTACGGCAAAGTTATATTTTTGCGCCAGTACATTGAAACGGTGCATATCCGCCATCTGTCCGAAAAGATGAACCGGTATAATCGCCTTTGTCCGTGAAGTGATTTTTCGCTCGACATCGATAGGACAAAGATTGAAAGTTCGCGCATCAACGTCGGCAAAGATGGGTCTTGCGCCCAATCGGGTAACCGCGCTTGCCGTTGCGAAAAAGGTGAAACTCGGAATGATGACTTCATCGCCGGGTCCGATGTCAGCCGCCATTAAGGACAAGAGCAGTGCATCGCTTCCCGAAGCACAGGCAACGGCGTATTCTGTTTGAGAATATGCCGCTATGCTCTGTTCCAACGCTTTGACTTCCGGTCCCAAAACGAAGGCACCGCTGTCGCAAACGCGCTTGAGTGCTTCGTAGATTTCGTCTTTGATACTTTCATATTGACGTTTCAAGTCCAACAGAGCGACGGGCTGCAACTCCGTTTCATAATTGAAATTACCTTTCATTGATTTTGCTTCCCTGCGTAATTGTTTCCGGTCTTCCAGACCGCTGGGACAGCGGCAAATTACCGTTATCTTTCACAGATAATAACAATTTGGAAAAAAACCGGCAAGAGCAATTTCGGGGAGGATTGCCCCTTGCTTGATGCCGATAGTATCTACACAATTTTTTCAGAACGATAACCTAAGTAACCCAATGCTCCCCAAATATGTTTAACCTAATTATCTAATCCTTTTTTTTCACTCTTTGTTGGAAAATTAGGTAATTAGAGCATATCAAGAATTGGTGTGGACTGCTGGAATTCGCTTTCGTCATTCCCGCGAAAGCGGGAATCTAGACGTAAAGGGGCTATGGACATTCTCTAGACCCCTGCTTTCGCGGGGGTGACGGGAATTTATCCACACCAGAACCAAAAACGCTCTAATTCCCGCTCACGTCCATTCCCAACTGGTTCATGATGAAAGTCCATACATCGGCGGCTTCGTCAATCTGTTTGCTGACGGGTTTGCCAGCACCGTGTCCGGCTTTCGTTTCAATACGGATATACACGGGATGAGCGGGGGTAATGGCACCGGGGGGCGTAAGCCCCCCGCTCTTATGCTGCATTTCAGCGGTGAACTTAAACGAATGGGCAGGAACAACGCGGTCATCGTGGTCGGAAGTCGTTATCAGCATTGCCGGATAATTCACTCCGGCTTTAACATTGTGCAGCGGCGAATACTTGTACAGATAGTCAAACATTTCTTTGCTGTCTTCGCTGGTGCCGTAATCGGTTGCCCAAGCCCAGCCGATGGTGAACTTGTGATAACGCAGCATGTCCAACACGCCGACCGCCGGAAGAGCAGCCCGAAACAAGTCGGGACGCTGCAACATCGTTGCCGCCACTAGCAAGCCGCCGTTGGAACCGCCTTGAATCGCCAATTTTTCCGGTGACGTGTATTTTTCTTTAATCAGGAATTCCGCAGCGGCAGCAAAATCGTCAAAGACGTTTTGCTTCTGCAATTTCGTACCTGCCTTGTGCCACGTTTCGCCGTATTCTCCGCCGCCGCGCAAAACAGCATGAGCATAGATGCCGCCCTGTTCGAGGAAAGGTATCCGAAATGCCGAAAACGCCGGACGCACACTGATGTTAAACCCGCCGTAACCGTATAGCAGTGTCGGATTGCTGCCGTTCTTTTTCAACCCTTTTTTATATGTCAGGAAAATCGGAACCTTTTTGCCGTCCGAGTTGGTGTACCAAACCCGCTCTGTAGTGTAGTCGTCTTTGTTGAAATTGATTCCAGTGGGAAAAAACTCCTTCCGGTCTCCTGTTTCGAGATTGCCGCGGTAAATCACCGTTGGATATGTGTAAGACGTGAAGGACTGAAAAAACACATCGGAATCCTTTTCGCCGGAGAAGCCGGTCATACCAAGTGTCGGCAGTTCGATTTCCCGAATTCGCTTTCCGTCTTTATCGTAAACGTACACTTCGTGGGCGGCATCCTTCAAATAGGTTGCAACGAATCTACCGCCGATACATGAAACGCTTGCCAGCAACGTATCGCTCTCCGAGATGACATCGACCCAATGTTCCGGCGCGGGTTTATCAGGACTAAAACGTACAAGCCGCCGGTTCGGGGCATCGCGGTCGGTTAGGAGGTAAATCGTAAAACTATCACCATTACCATGGTCAACAACGGATACGACACTCTGTTCTGAACGAAAATCGGTTACAACGGGAACTAAATAAAAGGGAACGTGGCGTACTGATGGGGGGGCAGTACGGATAAGGTAAGTGAAGTATAGCGAATTGCCGTAAGTCGATTCGCTGTCCGAAATGAACAGAAAGTTTTGGTCTCTATCCGTTGATGCCCTCATGTTGCGAAGTGGATTTTCCCTGTCTTCACGAATGAGTCGGTCATCGACTTGGTTCCTGCCGACAACATGATAATAGATTTTGTGAAATTCGTTTTTTGTAGTTAGTTTGTCTCCGCCTTCCTTTGGGGCATCGTATCGGCTGTAATAGAATCCATCGCCGTACCAAGCAATGCCGGAAAATTTAACCCATTCGAGACGGTCGGGGAGTGTTTTGCCGGTTGCAATGTCCAGCACAAAGATTTCGTTCCAATCGCTGCCGCTTCGGGCAATGGAGTAAGCGAGAAATTTGCCGTCTTTCGAGACCGAAGTCGTTTGCAGAGCGACGGTTCCGTCTTCGGAAAGTTTGTTCGGGTCAAGCAGCACCCGCGGCTCGGCTTCCGGTGTGTCCATCACGTACAGCACGGATTGGTTTTGGAGTCCATCGTTTTTGGAGAAAAATACTTTTCCTGCTTTTTGCCAAGGCAGCGAATACTTTGGATAATTGACCACGTCGGTTAGACGTTCTTTCAATGTTTCCCGTATCGGCAAGGCATCGAAGTATTTTCGGGACAACTGGTTTTCGGCATCAATCCAAGCCGTCAGTTCAGGCGTATCGTTGGTCTCCATCCAGCGGTACGGGTCGGCAACTGTTGTTCCGAAATAATCGTCTTTCTGTTCAGAACGCTTTGCTTGAGGATAAACAATGTTCTGGGCATAGAGAACGGAAGGAAGAATCAAAACACAAAACAATGGGGCAAGAAATCTCATATTGGTTATTGCTTGTTGTTTATTAAACTATAAGAGGAAAAATTATCAAATGAAAAGTATCGTTTATAGTTACTCAAACTGTAAAAATAGAGTTAATTTTTGATTGATATTGCTTAAAAAGTGGACATTTCGTTATTATTCGGTTGCAAAAAAAAATTCCAAACGGAAACCGAACGCAAACGAGATGCCCGATG
>WRCR01000288.1 GCA_009783865.1 Planctomycetaceae bacterium
CGCATAGTTCTTCCTCCTGAAAAACGGACTTTGTTTTGTATACAATCCATTATCAGAAAAGAACTTGCGTCTGACAATACCAGTTTTACGTTTTACAAACTACTGATTTTGACATAGATAAAACAAATAGGAAACGTGACCGTATCGAGTTTTGGCTCACCCATACAGTGCGAGGGTTCGCAGGAAACGGACAGTATGTAAGCAATGTACTTGACAAAGAAAACGTTGACCGGAATAAGTTGAACTGTGTTTTCGTATCCGACACTCTTTCACGTTCCGAATTTCAGGTGTCGACGGATTTGCTTCAAGATATTTCATCTATGTATTGGAGTTGTACGATTAACACAAACAATACTTTTACAATACGCCGCAAGCATTGGAAAGACAACCGGTTGACGTTACTTTGGTTGATGTCTCCGCTAAGTTTAAGGTTTCAATGGGACTTACCGTTAGAGAAAGCGGACAGATACCGGTTATCGACAAGGTTGATTCCAAGAGTTCGGCTTTTCGTTCCGGTTTGAAATCCGGCGATGTTATCAAGCGTTTCAATGGTGCCAACCGGTCTGCGGCACAGATTCAAAAAATCATCAGCGAAGCGCAGTTCGGCGATATGTTCACTGTTGCCGTTCTCCGCAACGGTGAGGAAAAGGTCTTTCGGTTTTATGCGGAATAACGTAGGATTAAAATCCTACGCTAAACTGCTTGACTTTTCCGTCTCGCCCGGTAAAATTACAGAAGAATTACGAAAACTTGTTTTTCCCGTTCACACAATTCGTTAAAGACAATCGCCAATGAAGAAAAACATTATCATCGCCCAAAGCGGCGGACCTACCTGCGTTATCAACAGTTCCTTGCGGGGCGTTATTGATGCCGCCAGAGAATTCAACGAAGTCGGAACCGTCTATGGTGCCGCTCATGGTATCGAAGGCGTTCTCAAAGAAGAACTGCTCGACCTTACAAACCAGCCGGAAGACGAAATCGCTCTCCTCCGCTACACACCGGTTGCGGGTTCCATCGGTACCTGCCGCTATAAACTAAAGTCGCATCAAAACGAGGACTTTGAGCGTGTCATCGAAGTAATGAAAGCGCATAACATCGGTTATTTCCTTTACAACGGCGGAAATGATTCGATGGATACCGCTAACAAAATCGCTCAACTTGCAAAACAACGGGGACTCGATTTGCAGGCAGTCGGCGTGCCGAAGACGATTGACAACGATGTCGGCGACAGCGAATTCAAACTTATCGACCACACCCCCGGTTACGGTTCAACGGCAAAGTACTGGCTCCATACCGTTCAATATGCCAACGAAGAAAACATGGGTTCTTGTCCGGCTGACCCCGTTCTTGTTCTGCAAGCGATGGGACGCAAAATCGGTTTCATACCGGCGGCAGCGCGGCTTGCTGACCCGAAACGGAAAATGCCGCTGTTGATATATCTTGCGGAAAGTCCTTGTTCGCTGGAACAACTCGGTGACCAAGTCAACGAAACGCTGAAACAGGCAGGACGCTGCGTGGTCGTAATTAGCGAAGGATTCGATGTCGGCGATGTCGGAGCGGTAAAGGACTCCTTCGGTCACACCAGTTTCAGTGCAAGCCAGATGACCGTTGCGCAAATCGTTGTCAACTACTTGAACAAACGGGGCTTATCCGCAAAAGGTGCAGCGCGGGGCAATGTCCCCGGCACTGACCAGCGGCATTCGATTGGTTATGCTTCACCGATTGACTTGGACGAAGCATATTGTCTCGGTCAGAAAGCAATGGAATTGGCGGCAACCGGTCAGGGCGGTTATATGTCAACAATATTGCGGGACGCGGGCTTCATTTACAATGTCCGTTATGGTCAAGTTCCGCTGGAACAAGTTGCGAACAGCGAAAGAACCTTTCCGCAAAAATGGATTTTGCCGAGCGGCTGCGATGTTTCGGACGAGTTTATACGTTATGCCAAACCGTTTGTCGGTGAGGATATGTTATCGCTTCCGATGATTAACGGCAGACAGCGGTTGACGCAGTTCCAGCCGCTTTTTGCCGACAAGAAGTTATCCGCTTACATTCCGCAAGCGGACAGGAAATAACGTAAAGAGAACAATATGTCAACTCCTCCCGCCCCAAACCCATTTGATACTCATTTTGCCAACTTATTGCGGGCAAGGTACGCAGCACTCTATGTGCAAACTTACGAAGAAGGGCGATTCCTTCAGCGGTTGAAAGATATTGTCAAGAACGAGTCCCTTATTCGCAAGACGCGCAAGATTTATACTTGGAGTCAAACCGATGGATTGGCTGCCGAGGATACATTGCCGAAAGGTACTGCTTCTGACCCGATTGATGCTCTCAATGCAGTCCGAAAAATCGGAGAACCCGCTGTTATCGTTTTCAGGGATTTGCACCCTTTTCTGCGGGTTACGCAAAGTCCGAAGTCCTACGACATCATCCGCAAACTGCGGGACGTTTTGCCGGAAATCAAAACAAGCGAATACATCAAAAACATTATCCTTCTTGCACCGTCTCTGGTTTTGCCGGACGAACTGCGCACCGAAATAACCGTTGTTGATTTTCCATTGCCGACCAGCAAAGAATTGGAAGCGAATCTCGACCAATTCATTGCCGATAATGAAGGCGGCAATATCACGATTGATTTGCCGCCGGAAGCGAAAGAACGGATTATCAGAGCGGCACTCGGCTTGACGCTTTCCGAAGCGGAAAACGCTTTCGCAAGAGCGGCTGCTGAAGGAAATCGGCTGGATGTCGGCAATGTAAAACTGGTACTCGAGGAGAAATGTCAAATCATCAAGAAGACCGGCGTTCTTGAATACATCGACACCGATTTGATAATAGACGATGTCGGCGGACTTGATAATCTCAAACATTGGCTTGCAAAGCGGAATAAATCATGGCTTGAAGATGCGAAAGAATACGCCTTGCCTGCTCCAAAAGGAATCTTATTAACCGGTGTGCCGGGCTGCGGAAAATCGCTTACCGCAAAGGCAATCAGTTCATACTGGCAACTTCCGCTTCTACGGCTGGATGTCGGCAAACTGTTCGGTTCGCTGGTCGGTACTTCGGAACAAAATATGCGGACGGCAATTCAAACGGCGGAAGCAATCGCTCCGTCTCTGCTTTGGGTGGACGAAATCGAAAAGGGCTTTTCCGGCATCGGCAGTACTGGTGACTCCGGTACAGCAACGAGAATGTTCGGTACCTTCCTGACGTGGATGCAGGAAAAGGAAAAACCGGTTTTTGTGATTGCGACCGCTAATAACATTCAGGGTTTGCCGAAGGAACTTTTACGGAAAGGCAGATTTGATGAAATCTTTTTCGTGGACTTGCCGATTCTGGAAGAGCGGTATGAGATTTTCCTTGTGCATTTGAAAAGACGCATAAAAACGAAAAAGGTGCAGGGCGACACGAAATTTACGAAGGGATTCGTAATGGATTTAGCGAAGAGAACCGAAGGATTTATCGGTGCAGAAATAGAGCATATAGTGGTCAGCGCGCTTTTTGAAGCGTTTTCGGAAGAACGTCCGATTCAGCAGAGTGATTTTATCAAGGCGATAAATACGACAGTTCCGTTGTCTCAAACACAGGCGGAGCAGATTTTGGCATTGCGTCACTGGGCAGAAACGCGGGCAGTTACGGCAACATTGCGAAAGCCGCTGGACAGTAACGAGGAAAAGAATGATGAAAAGAATACGGAATGACAGAAGGATTATCCCCGCAGCATCTTACCCGCAAGATACGTTTCACAAACAAGAAGAAGCAGCAGAGCGTAGAGCAGTAAATCGCTCCACGGCTGATTGCCGGTGAATTCAAATGGTGCCGAAAAGCCCGACGCACTTTCCACTGTTAAATGCAGCGGTCGAAATAATGCCGATAGAACATCAAAATCAATGAGACGCGTATCGCCTTCCGACGCATCAACGTTGACAGCAAACAACCGCTGCACTACTTTTTTACCCGAATGTTCCGTCAATTCCGCCCCGTAAATTCCGCTGTGTTCCGTCGAAGTGAAAGCCGTTTTGATGTTTGTACCGTCCGGTATTCCGTCAAGAACAAGCGGCGGCTTCGCAGCACCGCTGCTGTTTACCTCCTTCGGCAACTGCAATCGGATTTGCGGTTCATACTTTTCGGCAGAGACCGTCAGTTTAATCGGTTCGCCGACCATCAACGCATTGCTTTCGCTCTGCCGCTGTGAAAGATATGCCGCTAGTTCGAGCATCATCACGACATAACCCGGATTGCCTTTCGCCCAATTATTCCAAACCGGTGAAACCGAAGTCAGAAACACAACCGTCTTGCCCTTGCCGAAACGCTTCTCAACAATGAGCGGCGCGTCATTCCGAAGTGAAGCAAGAACTTGACTGTCGTTGCTTTGAAGGGCTTTGCCTTCAGATGAATCTGCCGGAATTGTTGCCGAAAGATATTTTTCAATGCGGACTGACGACATTAACGAACCGCCGTCTTCTTCAAAGAGACGAAATACCTGATGTTTGGCAAGCGGCGCAATATCCGGTGCTTTACTTAAGTAGTCAGGTTCGAGTGAAACAGGTTCAAGAGGTTCGAGCGGAAACAATCCTTTTCCGTCCTTGTATAATTCCTTCCGCAGAAAATCCGGTTGACAATTCGGACCGGCGAAATAAGCCATCCCGCCGCCGCTGCGGACATATTCTTCCAGCGCATTCACGGCAGAGGGTTCCAAATTAGCGATGTCCAATAGAAAGACAGCAGCGAAGGTCTCAAGCGGATTAGATGCCAGAAACTCTGTCTGTTCGATTCGGACTTTAATACCTGAACGTGTGCCGGATGGCGAAAGTGCTGTCCGAAGGTACGGCACCGGAGAATCCGCTCCGCTTTCACGCTTGTCGGAAGTTATGAGCAGGACTTCCAAGGAGTCCGGTATCTGAACGGCTGCATAACGGAAGTTATCATCGGAGATGGAATCGCCCTGCAAAAAGACCTCGATTGAATGACTGCCTGCGCCTTCAAGGCGAACCGGAAAGCGAATCGGCGGCTGTGTTTCTTCGCCCGCCCCGATTTTCGGAACGGTAATTATCGGCAGGGACTTATTATCAGCACGAATCGTCAACTGAACGCCGTCTGCGTCTTCTCTTCCATAATTTACGATAGTAGCATCGAAGAGAATATCAACATCGGAAGCATGAATTCCGTGAACTAATTCCAGATTTTTGACGGCAAGATTAGTGTGTTCTTCGTTGCCGGCACGCACAAATCGGACTGCTGCTCCGAGTTGTTTCAGCGTTTCGATTTTTTTCAGAATACCGGCGGTTTGCGACCAATCACGCTGCCGAAAATCGGAAAGAAAATATACTGCACTTTTTCCCAACGAGGATTTCTTTTGCAGCAGCGGTATTGCCGCCGAAAGCATAACTTCCGGCGTGAACGAAGTTTGCGACGGCTTCAATTCTTGGATAAAACCGTCAACGAGTTGGATTCCGTCTTTGTCGAGGAGCAGCGCATTGAGTTCGGGTTCTGCACCGGCGGCAACTTCGTTTGCTTTGGAAAGCCGAATGAGCGTCAAGCGGTCAGAATTGTTTTGTTTTTCGGCGGCATCAACAATGCGGCGGACAACGTTAAGCGTA
>WRCR01000289.1 GCA_009783865.1 Planctomycetaceae bacterium
GGCGAAAGTCCTCTGGATTTAATCCTGAAAAATTGTTATTCTGCGCAATAATTTGGAGAATAGCGCAATGAATTACAAGA
Organism: Planctomycetaceae bacterium; assembly: GCA_009783865.1. Taxonomy (GTDB): domain Bacteria; phylum Planctomycetota; class Planctomycetia; order Pirellulales; family Thermoguttaceae; genus WRKP01. The sequence goes on from WRCR01000289.1 coordinate 81, forward strand.
CGGCTGGTGAAAGTCACGGCTGCGGAATACTTGCTCTCGTTGAGGGTTTTCCGTCCGGCATCGAGATAAATGTTTCCGAAATCAATGCCGAGTTAAAACGGCGGCAGGGCGGTTACGGCCGCGGCGACAGACAGAAAATCGAGACCGATACCGTTGAGATTCTCACCGGTATTTGGCAGGGAAAGTCCACCGGCGCACCGCTTGCGCTTTGGGTTAAGAATAAGGACAGCCGGATTGACTCTGTGCCGCCGATTCTCACGCCGCGTCCCGGTCACGTTGATTTAGCCGGTTCGGTTAAACTCAACTTGCCGATTCGTCCGGTAATGGAGCGTTCCAGTGCAAGAGAAACCGCAGGTCGGGTTGCTGCCGGTGCTTTGTCGAAGCAATTACTGAAACAGCACGGAATTACCGTTGCCGGTTTTGTACGTTCTATCGGCGGCGTCGGAAACATGAACAACGTCAATAATTTTACTCCTGAAGAATTGCTGGCAAGGCGCAGCCGCAGTGAGTTGTACACGATTTATCCTGAAGATGATGCGGCAATCATTCAAAAGATTAACAAAGCATCGGAAAAAGGAGATACACTTGGCGGAGTGATTGAAGTCCGCTGTTTCGGCGTTCCTATCGGGCTGGGTTCTAATGCTCAATGGGACGAAAAACTGGACGGCATAATTGCTCAAGCGGTGATGTCAATTCAAGCGGTTAAAGGCGTGGAAATCGGTCTCGGCTTTCAAGCGGCGCAGTTGTTCGGTTCGCAGGTTCATGACCCGATAAGTTATGACGAAGCACTGAAAGAGAAACCTTGCGGCGGTTATATGCGGGCGGCTAACAATGCGGGCGGAATCGAAGGCGGAATCAGCAACGGACAGCCGATTGTGATTCGTGCGGCAATGAAACCGATTCCGACAATGAAACGGGGACTAGCGTCTATCAATATCGAAACGAAGGAACCGCAGACGGCAATTTACGAACGCAGTGATGTCTGTGCTGTTCCGGCTGCCAGTGTTGTTGCCGAAAATGTTGTTGCTTTTACTATCGCCGCCGAAGTTGCGAGTGAAATTGGCAGCCGCCGCTAATGTAATTGGTACGGAACCGGCAGAATAACAACTGCGCAAATGGTAAAACCTTTCATTTAGCCGGTACTCCGGCTGCTTGATTCAGTGGCGATTTCATCAACAAACTGTCCAATGATTTCGTTGACTTTCTCGGGATGCGACAGCGGGAGGGTATGTCTTCCGCCGGGAATGAGTACATCTGGAGTAGTCAATCGAATCGGCAAAAGCGGGTCGCGGGTGCCATGAATCTGAAGTATCCGCCCAGAAAATATGGGGGTGTCGTTTTCTTCCGGCAAGCGGCGGCGATACGCCCAATCGAACATCATTCTCGAAAGACCGGCAAAGCGGCGAGTCGGTATCTCGGTCATCTGCTGTCCAACCTCCAATTCAACGAACAGCCGCCACAAGAAAGGAAAAAGCAAGAGAAATCTTGCTCCCATTTGAATAAGAAAAATGCGAACCAATCGAAGCGGAAAACAATGCCGAAAAAGCAGCCAGTCGAAGTAATATCGTTTCGGAAATTCTTTCCAACTACGAATCGAACAAAGGAGAATACAACCTGCGGCATCAAGTTCACCGGCAACGTATGGAGTAATCATTCCCCGAGAGAAACGCCGCAGACGATAATCGGTGCGGGCGGTAGTTTCTCCAATTCTGTGCGGATGTTATCGGCAAGGCGGACGGCATATTGTTCCAGCATTTCGTCCGGCAGCGTATCAATCCAATCGGCGGCGTAACTGTTCGGAAACACCGCCGTCTGATTTTTGAACAGCCGATGGTTCGCCCCGATACCGGGCAGGAAAACGAGTGTCGGATTGTTTTCAGGCAGCATTCTTTGTCTTTCTGTATCTTCACGTGTTATTCACCCGAAATCATAATTCGGTCTCGCATCGCATTATACCATATGGGGTTATCACCCGCCGCTCGTATTATTGTTTTCGCAATCGTTGTTTTTCTGCGGCGAAACGTACCGGCGCATAATCCAATTAGTGAACTGCGGCGACATACGGTTAATGCCGTCAAGTACAACCGCAAGGAAATACGGAATTATCCTTGCCTCGCCGCTCTTAATCGCTTTGACAATGCGGCACGCAACGTATTCCGGTGTCACCGCATGATGTGCCGGAAAATCCGGCGCGCTGTCCGACTGATGAAGAACATCAAAAAACTCCGTTTTCGTGGTACCGGGACAAACGACAAGAACATCAATGCCGTCTTTGTACAATTCTGCTCTGAGGGATTCACTGAACCCGTTTATCGCAAACTTTGCTGCTCCATAAGCCGAGTAATACGGCACACCGCGAAGTCCGACAATGGACGAAAGATTTACAATAATCGGACGAATTCCTCTCGTTGTCCGTTCCGTTGACTTTACTGCCTCTTTCAAGTACGGCAGCGCGTGTTTCGTCAATTCAAAGACGGCGAAATAGTTGAGTTCCATTAGGTTTCTTGCCGTTTCGATGGTTGTCGTTTCAAACAGCGCAATCGCACCCGCACCGGAATTGTTAATGAGAATGTCAATGCCGCCGAATTCATTTACGGCAGTCGCAACAATTTTCTTCCTCACATCTTCCGAGGTTATATCGCCGGCAAACGAAATAATTTTTCTCTTGCCGGTTGCGTAATCGGGAAATTGCCGCTGAATTTTCTGAATGATGTCATCGAGCCGCTCACCGCGCCGGGCAGTTATCAAAATATCCGCACCTTCTTGTGCAAGTTGAAACACTAATGCTTCTCCGATTCCTGAAGAAGCACCGGTTAAAATAATTCGGCTGTCCGTGATTCGATGTCTCATTACACATCCGTTATTTTGCTTCCCACGGCGGTGTCGAAGGCAGATACTTGTTAAACTCGTCTAACAATTTCTGCTGATACGCGTCATCGAAAGTTCCCGCAAAGAATTTATCAATCCCTTCTTCAAAAAGACGCTGCCAACTTTTTTCTTCCGCTCCCGGATTGATAGGAAAAAACAATGCGTTGTTAGCAACAGCCGCCTTGTGGTCTCCGGGAGCATCGCCGACCATTAAAATTCGTCCGGCACCGTAATTGCCAATCGTTTGTGCTTTCGCCAGATGTTCTTTCTTTGTACCGTGTTCCTGTCCGCAGATTGTCGCTACATATTGAGCGATATTCTGCTCTTCCCATTCGCGGTTCAATGCATCGAAGGGTGTTGCGGAAACGACCAGCACATCGGTATTGCCTTTCATCTTTTCCAAACATTCCCGAACAAACGGAAACGGCGGAACGCCCTTATCGACAATAGAATCGATTTGACGATTGACGGCAAGCGACCACTCAAGCGTTTGCTTCAAAACGGGGCTGCCGGTGCGTTTAACTTCGGCTTCCAATGCGGGATTACCGAGTTTTGTTTCCCGCTCAACCCATTCGACAAGTTCCTTCGGAACTTCGATTTTGACTCCGCGGGCTTTGACTTCGGAACGGACTTGAAGCCGTGCCAAGGTTTCTATCAACGCCGGAAAGCGGTTGATACCCCGGCTCTTGGAATAAAGATTGACGAACTCAAATGTTTCGCGGGCGTATTTGCTAACACCCTGTAAATTCCAATACTTGATTGTCATCGGCACAAAACATTCTTTGTGCTTCAGTTCCATAGTGTCGAAGGCGCACCCGTCGGAATCAATTCCGATTAAAAGACCATGTTTAGCAGTGTATTCGAGTTGCATTGGTAAATGTAACTGTAAAGTTTTAATTGTAAAAAATTTTCAAGGGATAAAATTCAAATTTTAGGTGCGAGTGTACAAACGATGCGTTTGCCGGCACGTCTCGGCGGCGACTCTATTTTAGCGAGTTCGTCGAGTTCCTGAAGTACCCGTTCAAGAATTTTTTCGCCTTCGTCAATATGTGCCAGTTCACGTCCGCTGAAAATAACGGTAACCTGCACTTTGTCTTTATGCAGTAGAAATTCTTTTGCCTGATTGAATTTTACCTGCAAGTCGTGTTCGCCCGTTTTAGGACGAAACCGTACTTCTTTGATTTTCGATTGGTGAACGGTTTGTTTTGTTTGTTTCTTTTTCTGCTGATACATAAACTTGCCGTAATCCATGATACGGCATACCGGCGGCTTGCTGTCCGGTGCGACTTCAACAAGGTCAAGTCCTGCTTGACGAGCGGTGTTTAGTGCTTCAAAGGTGGGCATAACACCTAACTGCATTCCTTCATCGGAAATAACACGGACCTGCGGGACTTTAATCATTTCATTGATTCGCTGTTTGGATTGCGGTTTCCTGTCACGCGAGTCGTCAGTCCTCCTCGACGGCATAAATTCTCCTATGGGGTGTTTGGGGAAATAAACGAAATTGTCCTGTTAGACAACCATCACAATGGGAATGATACAATATATTCGGGAAAAAAACAAGGGCAAAACAGGTAAAACAGGAAAATTTTATTTTTTGCGGTTTTTTTATAAAAATTTGTTGCCGAACATGAAGCACAAAGCGGCGGCGAAAGTAACACTTGCCCAAAATACACTCCAGACGGCAAGCCAAGCTAAATTGACGAACATCGCCCGCCAGCAACTTTCGGAGCGGTTGCCGAAATGGTACAGCAGAAGACGGTAATTCAGATAGATGAACGTTCCCAGCATTAAGGCACCGCAGATGGACGCAGCAATGATGAACGGCGGTCTTGTTATAACGGATTCAGGCAAATCCCAAAACAGGAAGAAAGCAAGGCAGAATAGAAACGGCAATTCGAGTACCAATATATTCAAATTAAATGGATAAACAACAATCAGAGCGATGATGATGCCCTCGGTGGTCGTTTTTGCACGAATGAAAAATGAAATGATATGAAGCACGGTAATCTGCGTAATGACAAAACAGCCGAGCAGAATTCCCAAGCGAATCAGAAATGCAGATATAAACCAATACTGAACAACTATCGGAAACACCAGCAACGGCAATGCCGGAATAAGAAAGAATGTTGATAAGATACAGGACGTACCGAGAACCCCGCGGACTCTTTCCTTCGGCGTAAGCGGAACGGCATCAAGGAGTTCGTCGCCAATGCGGGAACGGACTTCATTCCAGATAACCAAGAGACCTCCGATGAACATAGCCGTATAAGTCGGGAAAAACGGTAAAATGAGGTCGGAGAATTCGGGATTGAAGATACATTCTTGCGATAAATAACTAAATATGCAAATCAATGCTGTTATTAACAGATGGACAGCCGTTATTAACAGAATATTCCCTGACCGCCGCAATCGCCGTAAATAGCGGACGATGACAGGATTCCAGTTGTCACTGATGCGGTTGAACCATTTTTCAAACCGGCGGAACATTTGTGCTGCACTCCAAACAAAGTGAGAATATGTACACTATTTTACATTTCGGCAAAGACAATGCAAGACAGCGGGCAATAAGTGCGGCGGGGGTAACCCAGTCCGCTAACAAGTTTGTCACAATTTGCCAGATTTTCCACAAAAGAGCGA
>WRCR01000290.1 GCA_009783865.1 Planctomycetaceae bacterium
ACCTGCGGTTCCTTCTCCCGATACCGGAATATCGGTGTATTGCCGCTGCGCAATAACGTCGCCGAAGTTGAATATGTTTTTCTCCCAGGTCAGCCATTGTGAACGCTGGAAGGCATCAGCGGCAAGCAGTCTGCCGTCAGTGGAACTGCGCTGCGCAGTGATTTTTTCAGCGACTTGTCCCGAACGGTTCCGAATCGTGATTGAAACCGGATTGGTCAGCGTTTCGGCAACGGCCGTACCGTCTTCGCCGATAGTTATACTGCCGGAAGCACTGCGGACTGTCCGATTGATGTCATCGTAGACCGTCCAAGAAGCGCGGCGGACTTTAATCAGTAAACCGTTTTCGTCTATTACAGGAACGACTGGACTAAGCATTTCAACGAGGCGGCCCTGGCTGTCATACTTGAAATCCGAAACGAGATGTTTCGCTTCTGGAGAACTGCTCCAGCCGCAGGGAACGGCACAGCAGCAGTTGCCTTGTGTAAAATCATCCGCCCGCGTTAAGTCAGCGTCTTGAATGGTCTTGATTAGCCGTCCAAGTGCATCGTATTGGTGATAGGTTATCACACCCGATTCGTCTCTGCTCCAGACAATCCGACCGTTCTTATCAAACCTTTCGGTCAGAACATCTTCTGTGCCGGTTCCGTTTTGTTCCGGTGCAACGGCGGGTTTAATTGTCCGCTTTTCCAGAACACGAAGCGTTTCCGGTGCAAATACATATTCAAACCGGGTTTCCGACGGCAGTGTGCGCCCCTCGCCCGCAAAACGGGTGATTTTTGCGGTAAATGCCGCCTTCTGAATAACAGTTCCCGCAGAAGCAGAAAGTGCTCTTTCGAGATATTCGTATTCGGCAGTTATGATTTCAGTGCCGTATTGTCCGCGCTGAACAATTTCACGGAACAACTTCCCTTTCGGCTGTCCGCTGTTACTGCCGTAATAGACGCTTTTGTGAACCAAGCCCTCATTCGGCTTTATGTTCACGGAGAGTTCCGAACAGTACTCGTACCATACATAGTCCTGGTAGGATTCAATGGATTCGGGCGTATTATGCCGAATCCGATTGCCGTCGGAGTCGTAAACGTAATGGTTGACAATTTGTAAGCCGACTGCGCCGAGCGAAGGACGCTCATCGGTCAGAAGGGTTTTACCGTCGGCACTGCTGTAAATGATTTTTACGGAGTTGTCCGGCAGGGTCTCGGTTGTTTTTGACACCCAGTGGTTTGGATTATCCGAATACACGCCTTCCGAATAGGCAAAGACCGACGCGGGCTGTCCGCCGTCAATCTGTTCTAGAACTACCCGCCGCTGATTATCATATTCGAAATAGTTGGAAGCGTAAGGCGCGAGCTGCGAATCCAGAGCGTCAATCACCTGCATTTCAAGGAACCGTGCAAAATCGTCCGGTTCGAGTATGTACTTGAGTCCGTGAGCAAAACCCTTTGCTTCGCCTTCTTTGTAATAACGGTAATAATGCGTTCCTTCTTCGACCCAGTTTCCGCCGTCTTTGATTTTGGAGACGGCGAATTTCAGGTCGCCTTCTGAGCCGTGGAATTCATTACCGGCATAATAGGTGTATTCAATCCGCTTGATTTCATTCCAAGTTGTTCCGCCGTCTTCGCTGCGGCGCAGCACAAGAGCCGAAATTCGGGTGTAGTTATCAGAACAGTGAACATAACTGTACAGCAGTTCTTCGCGGATAGATAGTCCGTTTTCCGTAAAAGTCCGTTCCATTTTACAAAGCGTCTTATCAGCATTGTAAATGAAGGAGACGGACTGTCCGTCCGGCGCGCTCATCGTTCTCAGGCAGCCGCGGGCAGCAGTATAATCACTGAAATCATTGAACAGCGCGGTTGTGCCGTCCGCCCAGCGGACTTCATACGCTGCAAGAGCCGGGCGGTGAGTCAGCGTTTCTGAACCGTTGTTCTCCGCAATAAAAACATTACCCTGCTGTTTGAAGCGGGCGGTGCGTCCGTTGGGAATCACAACTTTCACGAATTCGGTGCTGCCGGGTTCAGAACTCTTGTTGTAAAAATTTAAATGCGGAATCGAATTGAGCCGCCACCGGAAGCCGCAGTGCTGTTCAACATCAAAGGACGCGGCATTATCATAACTGCGTGAATGTCCCCAGGGCAAAAAGCCGCCGCCGGTGATTTCGCTGACAGTATGCTGTATTTTACCGTCAAAATAGCGGACGGGAGCATCGCTTTCGTCACATTTCGGACAGGTGTCGTCGTTGCAGGTCTCGTCCGGGGTTCCGATGGTGATATTATAATCCGTCGGGTATCCCAGATACGGGAAAAAACCGCAGGTGCAGTTCGCGGAACCCGTTCCGCCGCTGCCGCCGCCGTCCGGCTTTGCAGGCACTATGTTATAGATATTGTTTGGGGATGTCGGTCCGCCGCCCGGCGGTAAGGGACCGCCGCCGCCTGTGCCTGCGGTTCCGTGAACGGGACAGTTCGCACTTATAAAACCCGGCCCCGGTATGAAGTCGCCGTTGCCAAGCAGCCACCCGGTCGCACATATTTGTCCCGTCGAGTCGGTGATAGACAGCGGAAATACCGCATTTTTATCAGAAGTCTTAAAATTCTGATAATTCGCTGATAAATCGGCAATCGTTATTCCGTTTTCGCTGAACGCCTGCAGCGAAATGGTTCCTGCATTAAAAAATTGGTTCGGTTTAACAAAACCGGCATCGATAGTCGGAGAATATTCCGGCATAGTAAGGTCCTTTCAAATAAAATTTGTTGTAATAAACTTTTGTTAAAAATTGTTCTGGTAAATTTTCTAATAAATTGTTTTTGTTAAATTGAACTGTTAAACAAGGCACATTGACACGGTTTCTTCGCTTGGCTGCAAGACCAGCGGAGCGGCATAGAGTTGGAAGTCCTCAACCTCTTCCGATTCCCTGTAAGAGAACACGATGCGGTTTCCGACGAGGCAGGCCTTATAGACCGGAGCGGGACCGGAGAACTCGCTGACGGACTTCGTCTCAGTATCGAAGAGCAGTGTTTTATAGAGTCCGCTTTTATTGCCCGTGATTAAAAGCCGTTCAGGCTGCTGCGGGTCAAACGTAACTCTGGCAACGGCATCAAGCGAAACCGTTAGACGGTACCGCTGATGACTGCTCTTATCCAAAAGATTAAGCATTCTTTCGCCGCCGAGACAGAAATGTCTTGGACTGACGAATCCGGTACGCGCAGACTGTTCACCGACAGGAACCGGGCTGCTTAACGTTTCCCAGGACGCACCCTGCATCGCGTAGAGTTTATACCGGAATCCCGCCTCGTACGGGATTCCCGCAATGAACGAAACGTTAAGCATGCCCGATTCGGTGAAGAACATCGGATTGCACAGGACGGCATTATCCGGCATCTCCGCCTGCACAGGCACTATGGACTTAGTCGTCCAGTCGGCACGGTAAATCCGCCAGGGACGATACTCCGACTCCTGTTCGGTTTTCGTCCGAAGCACTGCCGGGGACTCGTTCATACAAAAAACGAGCATTCCGCCGCTGTAGAACGGCATGTGCGTTCTCGCAGCAATCTTACTAAAAACACGTTTGAAACTCATAATAGTTTCCTTTCTTTTCGGCGGTAAGGTTATTTCAGAGAAACGGAAGACCGCCGTACTTCCAACCCTCTGCAAAAAAGTAAATGTAAATTAAACGTCAAAATGCTGTTTCATATAATTCCTTCATCAACTGCCCATTGCGTCCAAAGCGGATTCTGTCCGGCAAGCCAGGGCGAATGTAAAACCAGGGCTGTCCCGATAGAACGTTCATCTTCCGGCGGCAGTGCATCACGGTTTTTCACATTAGGAAATTCCCAATCAAACATGGCAAACAGCCGTTTATCCGTATCTATCTGAATACAGGGATGCCCCTGCATTTGAAGAATCTGAAAATAAAACTGGTCGTCGTACACATGTTTTTTCCCTTCCAGCAAAGCCCGTTCTGTCAGTGATGCCGGATTGCCGGTCAGAACTTTCATTTTTTCCCGCAGCCGGGTACATTCATCAAACAGCGTTAAAACAGCGTCAATGCTTCCGGCGTAGGTACCTGAGTTCAGGACAGCACTTCCCCAGCGGGCGGCAACCGTCTTTCTGAACCAGGGATTTCGCAGCGGAAATGTCGTCCCCGGTTTATCTGCTGCGAACAAAACACCGCCCTGTTCAAGCTGCGGCATTCTTGCGGTGATTTCCGCTGCCGAACCGGTAAAAACAACATCCCTTGAATCTGTAAATACGACATAACGAAAACCTCTTTCACGCAGTATGCACAGTTCCTGCTGTACACTTATGATTTTATGCTGATAGAATCCCTGCCATTCCTTCCCGTAATCAAGCCAGACAACAGGGATATTCTGCTTCAGAGCTGAGCGGCGGAATATCTCCGTCTGGACATCAGCGTCCCTCCACGCGGCAATACTGATGAATACTGTGTTATCTGTTTGAACTTGTATTTTCATCGCTGTAGTTCCTTATGCAGTCGGCTGGCGAAACGTAAAATTTCCGTATCAGTTATTTCGTTGTGGTCGCATTCGCAGAAGCGGTTAACGTCAAACCGGTAATGCGGATTCGGGTCATTACAGTTGCCCCGCTTATTCCGTTCTACCCAGTCCTCCATTGAGCGGGTGTGATAATGGTTGTAGCGTATCCGTGAAAAAACCGGTTCTTTTTTCAAACGCCATATACCGTCAAGACAGCATAACTGATGGTCTTCGGTGACAAGTCCGCGGGTTGTTTCGAGTAAGTGCGGCGACAGGAAACGAACAGCCTCTTTCGGGTCAACAATGGTTTTAGTTGAGTGATGCGCGTAATATGAATCCGGTGCGCGGTGCAGAAAGGTCTCTATACACAGCCCCTTCGGTTTAAGCACCTGATTGGACGAGCCGAATTCAAGGTTATGGACGGCAAGCCCGCTGTGTGATTCAAACTCAGTCATGAAGCATCTGACATCGCCGGAGTTCAGCGGAAACATAAACTCATCGGCATCAAAGAACGCAAACCACCGCGTTGTATGTCCGAACTCGCGAACCATTTTTGTATAAGTGCCGAGTTGGACAAACTGTTCATCTCCCAATAGTTCCAGTGTGACGATTTTATCCGCAAAAGGCAGCCCTTTGATTTTTGACAAGGTGCTGTCCGTGCAGCGGTGCAGGGCAATAATAAACCTCTCAAATCCGACCAGTTTATGAAAGGTCAGCCACTCTTCGATGTAGTGTTCTTCATTTCGGACAACTGCGCCCAAGGTTAAATAGACCTTCTTCATACAAGCCTCCACTCTACTTCACGGATAACGTTCTCGTTGATGCCGCTGCACGGATTTACACCGGACGGCTTATCGGATAATGCGGAAATATCCGGTGTACTGCCGCGTTCTTCCGAATACGTGTTTTGCGGCACAGACAGTTCTGCGGCATCAGTTTTGAAAGAACTGAATTCAAATGGTTGCCGGGACATGATTGTGTTCATATTGATTTAATTTTGTTAAGGGAAACTTCTTTCTTATTCACATATATTTCGGGCATTGAACGTTTCATTGCAATTTTTGATAAGGGCGGGTTTACAAGATTTTC
>WRCR01000291.1 GCA_009783865.1 Planctomycetaceae bacterium
AAGCAAGTGATTCCGCCGTCAATTTGACACTTTTCATTGCAGGCAGGTCTTTCCAGTGCCGCATTTTCGGCAGCGTCGGAATATGCGGGTCGTTATATGAGACCTTCGCACCTTTTGCAATGAGACGCGCCATTAACTCGAAAGACGGACTTTCACGCGGGTCGTCAACATCCTTCTTATAAGCAGCACCGAGTACTAGTACCTTGCTTCCGTTGAGCGGCTTCTTTACATCATTTAGTGCGTCTTCCACCCGGCGCACAACATACAGCGGCATTGAAGTATTGATTTCACCGGCAAGTTCGATAAACCGTGTTGTCATTCCCGCTTTGCGCGCCGCCCAACTTAAATAGAACGGGTCAATCGGAATGCAATGTCCTCCCAGACCGGGACCAGGATAAAACGCCTGAAAACCAAAGGGCTTCGTCTTTGCGGCATCAATTACTTCCCAAACGTCAATTCCCATTCTGTCGAAAATTACTTTCAATTCGTTCACCATTGCGATATTGACACAGCGGTAAGTGTTCTCGACTATCTTCGCCGCTTCGGCAATTTCGCAGGACGAAACTGTAATAACTTGAGCGATTGCTTTGGAATACAATGCTGCTGCGACCTTGCCGCTGTAATTGTCCAGACCGCCGACAAGTTTCGGAATACGTTCCGCCGAAAAATCAGGATTCCCGGGGTCTTCACGTTCAGGACTGAAAGCAAGAAGAAAGTCCTTGCCCGCCTTGAGACCGCTGATTTTTTCGAGAATCGGCAACATTACATCGCGGGTTGTGCCGGGGTAAGTCGTGCTTTCAAGAACTATAAGTTGCCCCTTGCGGAGTTTCTTTGCGATGGCTTCCGTAGAGGCCTCAACGTAAAACAAATCGGGGTCGCGGCTTTTAGACAGCGGCGTAGGAACGCAAATCAAAATTGCGTCTGGTTCATCCAGCCGGTCAAAATCATCGGTCGTTTCAAAAGAGCCGCTGCTGATACATTCTTTAATCCATTCGGACGGAATATGTTCAATATAACTTTTTCCCGCCTTGAGTTTTTCAATTTTTGACACGTCGACATCAAAACCGATGGTTTTGAAACCGCCTTTGATGTAGGCACGGATTAGCGGAAGACCGACATAACCGAGACCAATGACTCCGATTTTTGCGGTTTGAGCCGCAATCTTTTTTTCGAGTTCTGTAAATGACATCGTCGTAATAAAAATGTTATTAGTTAAAGGTTATTTCAGTAATGTGTTATTAACTTCCGCAAACTGGTGAAATGCCGGTTTCAATGCCCGCGAAGAATAAATGAGACCGGAACGGTTAATTCCTTCCGCGTCATCTTGCAGTACCGACCAAAATATCCCGCGGACTGAACGTTTTCCCATCAGCAGTGTTAGAAGCATCTCCGTCCAATGCCGCTGTAACTCATCTGTCCATTGAAATCCCGCTTGAGAAGCATCGGAACCGCCGCCCGGCACAGAAATCGTTACATACACTCTTTTGCCGAGAAAACTCCACTGGTCAAGCATACTGTTGATAGACATCGGGTCTCTCGGAAAAGTCGAATTGCTGTCCAGCCCGAAGTTCAATTCCAGCAAGAAACCGTCAATTTCCTGACAGGAGACCAGTGCTTCCGCAATCTGTACCTGTTCATATTCAGGTGCATTCTGTAAAGAGTATTCACCCCAAAGGCGGTCTAAACCTATGAGCAGCGGTTTTTGCAATCCTCTGCTCCGCAACTGCTGCGACAGCATACGGACTAACACAGCAACGCGAACAATCGGAATTTCTTTGATACTATATGAATTAAATCGGTTCGCAAGAATCCAGTAGTCCGCTTGTCTCCCAAAGCGTTCAACTAGGGCATTGACAAATCGGGTAGCGTGCGTTTCCAAAAAGCCGTCTTCTTTGAGACCGCTTATGAGCCAAGACGGAAATGCCGCCAAATCAAACGTGAGCATTGGTCCCAATGCTATTTCAAAATCGAAACGCGAGATATTCGCAATCCTTTTTTCCAGCAGTTCCCATTGATAATTTCCCTGTTCCGGCTCAAGTTCGTTCCAAGACGGCATCGGCATGGCTGTATGAAAAGCATCAGAAAAAGACGGAGAATACAGTCCTAATTCATACGGAGTGCTGCAATGTATATCTTTTATTCCAGCACCGAAGAAAACCAACATTTTTTCTTCAACCCGTGTCCGCCAAGCAATCGCCTGTTCTGTGTGCTGGTTTGATATCTCTATTTCAAGTTCATTAATTGTTTCAATCGTCTCCAGAAATATTTGTTCAAGTTCCGGTGTGTTTTGGTCTAGAACAACCGCTTTAGAATACATTCTTGATGTTGCTAACAACTTCCTTCGGATTTCATCGGGAACAGTGAATCCTGTAATTTCCCATTCAAACAGACGTTTCTGCAAGCGTCCCAGCGAACCGCGCGCCAATTCACGGAGAAGTCCAAAGGATTCTTGATTGCACGAAAGAGAGTCCGTTGCGATAACCGTTACTCCAAGTTGACGGTGCGGAAAAGGAACATGCAAGGTACAACTGGCTCGATAAAAAGTGCGGGCGGTTAATATATCATTTTCAATAGTTATATCAGTCGGACGCGGAGAACGTCCCCAAACCGCAAGAAACGCTTTTTTCAGCAGCGTTTCCGGTATCAGACCGGGAGTTATACGAAATCGAAAATCGGTCATTGTGGGAAAACTCCTGTCAATTATTATCCGCCCCAGGACTGCATATTTTTGAAAAGACAACTAACGGATTCATGGCAATGGATGCGCCGAATTGCTTCACCGAATATCGGCGCAACGCTCAATATTTTCAGGTTCGGCAGAATCTCTTCCGGCAGCGGAATCGTATCGGTTAATATAACGCATTCTACCGGAGCATTGCGGATATTTTCGACAGCATTTCCGCAAAGAACGCCGTGAGTCGCACCGATGTACACTTTTTCGGCACCGTGTTTTTTTACGAGATGTGCCGCACCGCAGATTGACCCCGCTGTGCTTATCATGTCGTCAAGCAAAATGGCAATTTTTCCGTCAAAGGGTCCGCCGATGAGGTTCGCCTGCTCAACCTTATTTCCGGTTCTGCGTTTGTCAATAATCGCCAGAGTTCCGCCCAATGATTTGACGTGTCCCGCCGCACGCTTGATGCTTCCCTCGTCTGGTGAAACAACAATAATTTGTTCCGGCGGATGCCCCAAAGAGCGGATAAAATTTTCCAACACAGGCGATGCTGTCAGATGGTCAACCGGTATGTCAAAGAACCCCTGAATTTGAGCGGCATGCAAATCCATCGCCAAAATGCGGTTAGCACCGGCGCGGGTTAACAAGTCGGCAACCAGTTTCGCCGTTATCGGAACACGTCCTTCATCTTTGCGGTCTTGACGCGCATAACCGTAGTAGGGAATTACTGCCGTAATACGGTCGGCACTTGCCCGTTTGAAACTTTCAATCATAATCAAAAGTTCCATTAGGTTTTCATTGACGGGCGGACAAGTCGGCTGAATGATAAAAACATCTTGACCGCGTACATCTTGTTCGATTTTACACTGCGTCTCACCGTCAGGAAAATTACCGACGGCAATCAGCCCCTGCGGAATATTGAGGTAGTTGCAAATCCGTTTTACCAGACCGGTATTTGCTCTGCCGGAAAATATCTTTAAGTCGTTCATCGCAATAAAGATGAAAATTCAGTTAGTAAATTGTACGGAACACATCCGTTGGATACCATTATAACGGAACGGGAGGAAAAAAATAGTCCCGTCAATCCGTCAGCACGTTTTCTAAATCGGTTTTTACCTCTTGCCAAGTTTCGGAAGACGAGGTATCATAGTACCGTCATCGTGTTTTCCCTTTTGCGTTCACACATTATTTTTTCACATTTTTATGCTTGACAGGAAGTTTATTCTCGAAAATGCCGATGCCGTTATACTCAACTGCGTCAATCGCGGTTTGAAGGCGGATGTTCCCCGATTCGTCGAATTAGAAACGCAGCGGCGGACTTTACAGCAGGAACTCGAAAAAAATCAGACCGCCGCCAACGCGGTTGCAAAGTCCGTCGGCAAAGCCGCTTCGCCGGAAGAACGGGAAGTAAAAAAAGAGGAAGGTCGGCTTCTGCGTGAAAAAAATGCTGCTATTAATGCACAGTTAGAGCAAATCGAAATCGAACTAGACCGAATTCAGCGTTTGATTCCGAACATGGCGCATCCTGATTGCCCAATCGGTGCCGACGACCAGTCGAATTGCCGACGAACATTGGGCAAAACGCCGATTCCGCAGTTTGATTTCAAGCCGCTTGACCACGTCACCATCGGCGAAAAGTTGGACTTAATTGATTTTGAAGCAGGCGCAAGAGTTGCCGGCGCGGGATTTTATTTTTTGAAAAACGAGGCAGTATTACTCGAGTTGGCACTGCAAAGATATGCCGTTGAAATACTTATGGAAGCGGGTTTTACCTTGACTTCGACTCCGGATTTAGCCCGCAACGAAATTTTGCAGGGAACGGGTTTCATTCCACGCGGACAGGAAACGCAGATTTACAGTATCGACAACAGCGATTTAAGTTTGGTTGCAACGGCGGAAATTACGCTGGGCGGAATGTTGGCGGGACAAACGGTTGAAGCGGAAATTCTGCCGCTGCGGATTTGCGGCATTTCGCATTGTTTCCGAACAGAGGCAGGCGCAGCGGGGCGTGCTTCCCGCGGCTTGTATCGGGTTCATCAGTTCACGAAAATTGAAATGTTTGCGTTCACTTTGCCGGAACAGAGCGAAGCAATGCATCAGGAACTGCTCGATTTGGAGTGTAAGATTTTCGATGGACTTGGGATACCGTATCAGGTAGTTGACACAGCAACGGGCGATTTGGGCGGACCCGCTTATCGGAAGTTTGATTTGGAAGCGTGGATGCCGGGACGCGGAGAATACGGTGAAATTACGAGTACGTCGAATTGTACGGATTATCAGGCGCGGCGGCTGAACGCCAGATTCAAAGTGAAGGGGGAAAAAGGGACGAAATTCCTGCATACGCTCAACGGAACGGCAGTTGCGATAAGCCGCGCGCTGGTTGCGATAATGGAGTTGTATCAGTACAAAGACGGCGATAAATATGGTATTGTCGTGCCGGAAGCGTTGCGTCCCTTTGTCGGCAAAAAAGTTATAGAACGGTAAGAGAGTGAGAGCGAGAGAGCCGCCGACTGCGTCGGCGGTCTTTTCGTTTCACTTTATCTGATTCAGCGTCGTCTCTCCCGCCAGCCCCGACACGCTGGAATTATCGTAGCCCGTTGCCTCCGCAATCCGGCGTTTCCAAAGCCGTGCAGTCGGAAAAGTCCACCTCACCGTAAAGTCCAGCACAATTTGCGTCAACGCCGATGAGTTGTTTATTCTCATCGTCGTCTGACCACCTTGCGAAATCTTCATGAAAACCGTTGTTGGATATAGCGGTTTGGACTCTGTTCCAATCGTGGGCATCATATCCGTCAGATGCTTCATAAATAGCCTCAAACGGTGTTGCTAAACTCTATTACTTCGGTAATAACGGTTTAGGAACAAACTGCGCAAGGTTA
>WRCR01000292.1 GCA_009783865.1 Planctomycetaceae bacterium
AAGGTCACTGATGCCGAAGTCAAAGCCGTCGGTGTCAAGAAACATGACTTCCACGGCGAATGGAACTATACCATTAAAAAACATAAAATGCGATAGGTTATTTTTTTACGCACCCTTAGTTGGGAATTTTTTAACCATTCTGTAATCAGGAGAAAATGATATGAAAAAATTGTGTTTTAATCTGGGAAATTTGAGGGGGGGAAACGAATTAAGAGCGGCGGGTGATAACCCGCCATCCGGCAGTTGTTACTGCCGGGGCGTAAAATTCGCATTTACGTTAGTCGAACTCCTCGTCGTCATCGCAATCATCGGTGTGTTAATTGCGCTTCTTTTGCCCGCAGTTCAAGCCGCTCGTGAAGCCGCAAGAAGAATGCAATGCAGCAACAACATGAAACAAGTTGCGCTGGCTTTGCACAACCATCACGATGTTAGAGGCGACTTTCCCGCTTATCGGGACTTTGGTCCGTACCGCACTTCCACCGGTGCTTACCATTACCAATGGGGACCTCAGGTCTTCCTCTTGCCGTTCTGTGAAGGCAGTGCTTCTTGGGACGGTCTCAGAGCGTTAGACATGCAGGCAACCACTACAGATGCCGTTTGTTGGTATGGTCTTGCGGTACAGTTCTGTAGGTATCCATCTTTTCCGAATTTCCGCTGTCCTTCAGATGGTGACGCAACTGTGCCGAGCAATTACCGTCCTACCCTTAACGGCGAAGTAATTGTTTCCTCCCGCCGCAGTATTGTGTTCTGTATGGGAGATGGTATGTGGAACCAAGGCGAGGACTGGAACAATATTCAAGTTAATAATCCCCGTGTTTATCCCCGCGGCGTGTTTTCCGGAGCAAGACACCATAAAGATTTATCGTATATCACCGATGGTACCAGCAACACGATTGGCATCAGCGAGCGGGGGTGTCCTGGTTCGAATTCCACGGATGTCGCTACTACATTCGACAATAATACTGTGGAAAGGCGGGTTCGCTCCGGTTTGAATACTGGTAATTCCGGAGTCGGCGGCAATGTTATGCTTTACAGCGGCGGAGCGATAGTACCGTCAAGTTGTTTGAACAATGCGCCAATGGCAACCGACAGAACGCAGTTGGCAAATCCAGTCGGATACTGGGGCGGTCAACTCTTTTTCAGCGGACGTGAACACGATGTTGGTTTCAATACAGTACTGCCTCCGAATTCGCCGTCCTGCAAGTACACCAACAATGACGGGTTTAACGCCGGCGGCTGGGGATTATTTTCGGCTACAAGTTATCACAGCGGCGGCGTAAATGCCGCCTTGATGGACGGTTCGGTGCGTTTCATTTCTGATACGATTAACACCGGCGACCTTAATGCAACGCAAGGCGGAGTTCACGAAGGTGCCGGAACGGCTCCCGTTCAGCCCGGTCCAAGCAATTACGGTGTATGGGGTGCATTAGGAACCCCTGCCGGAGGCGAAAGCGTCTCACTGTAAGTTTAGCGGCGGTTCCTAGAACCGCCTGTTTTCATTTTTCATTTTCATTAACCAAAAATTCACTATGAAAAAACTATTATTTGCCATCGTTATATCGTTATTTGTTTCCGGCTGCGGCGGACAGCAGCGTCCTGACGGTTTTCCGAAGGTGTTCCCCGTTGAATTAACGGTAACGCAGGAAGGCAAGCCGCTGGCGGGAGCATCGGTCTCATTGCGTTCTTCGGAAACACAGTGGGCTATCGGAGGTGCAACTGATGCCAACGGCAAAGTTAAACTTGTCACCAACGGTTATCCGGGCGCACCAACTGGTAAATTCAAAGTCATTATAGTAAAAACAGGCGGCGGTGAAGGAACAGAAGAAAGGATAAGGATATTGACCGAGGGTAACGGCAGTGAAGAATCGATTGCAGCAGCGAATAGAATTACGGTTAAGTTTTATTCTTTTGTCAATCCGGAGTACAACGAAGTTGACAAAACACCGCTGGAAGTTGAAATTACGCCAAGCACGAAAACGCTGGAAGTTGATGCGGGACCTGCCGTGAAAATTGAGTTGAAACTGCCGAATTGATTAACTGGCGGGGGGGTGCCGGGAGACAGATAGTTGAAATGACTTTCTCGCAACTCGGCTTGAAAACCGGTATTTTTTATGTCATAATGTGGAGTGACAGTCATCCGGTTATATGGGTTTTGTTCCCTCCAAATATAGACAGATAATTATGCAGGTACTTATTGTTGACGACAGTAGAGTTCTATTATTGACACTCAAAGCACTGCTGGAAAGCAAGGGCTACGAAGTTCTTACCGCTTCCAACGGTGCCGACGCGCTTCGTATTTTAGAACACAATCCGGTGCGGCTGGTGATTTCCGATTGGGAAATGCCCGAAATGGACGGTATTGAACTTTGTCGCCGTATCCGCAGCGAAGAGGTTTCCGGTTACGTTTATCTCCTTCTGCTCACATCTCATGGTTCCATCGATGAAATGGTCAAGGGACTTTCCGTGGGGGCAGATGATTTCATTACAAAGCCCTATCAATCAGAGGAGATACTTGCGCGCCTGCGTGCCGGTGAACGTATTCTCTCGCTCGAAACCCGTGATGTCGCAATTTTCGCTTTGGCAAAGTTGGCAGAATCCCGCGACAGTGATACCGGTGCGCACCTTGAACGGGTTCAGTCCTATTGCCGAATGCTGTCGCAGGAAATGGCACTGTTGAAAAAGTATCAAAATGTGATAGACCCCGAATTTATCCGTCTTATGTTTCAAACGAGTCCTCTTCATGACATTGGCAAAGTCGGTATTCCCGATGCGATTCTGTTGAAACCCGGTCGTTTCACACCGGAAGAATACGAAATAATGAAGAAGCACACCACTATTGGTGCCGAAACTCTCAATTCGGCATTGAAAAAGTTTCCGGGCGTTTCTTTTCTCAAAATGGCAAGAGATACAGCGGAGTCACACCATGAAAAATATGACGGCACCGGCTATCCCAAAGGATTGAAAGGCGACGAGATTCCTCTTTGCGGACGCATCATGGCACTGGCGGATGTCTATGACGCTTTGATGTCGCAGCGCGTTTATAAAAAGGCGTTCGCCCGCGAAGAAACGAGACAAATAATCATTGACGGTGCCGGCAGCCATTTTGACCCCGATGTGGTGCAGTGTTTTCTTAGTAAAGAAAGTCAATTTGAAGGTGTCCGCAACCGCTTTATAGACAACAAAAATGATGAGGTATAAGAGAGAATAATGAGCGGCAGCACAAATGCGGACGGCGGACGTAAATATGTTATTTTGATACCTGACGGCTGTGCTGATTTTCCTGTTTCGCAATTCGGCGGTAAGACCCCGCTGCAATATGCTGCAATGCCGAACATCGATGCTCTTGCGAAAACCGGTATTGTCGGGTGCAGCGCAAATGTACCGGTAGGATTATCACCGGGTTCTGATGTCGCAACACTGGGTCTTCTCGGATATAATCCTGCGGAGTACTACACGGGACGCGCTCCGCTGGAAGCAGTTGCGCAAGACATACAACTCGGCAATGACGATTGGGCGATTCGCTGCAATCTTGTCACGCTGCAAGAAACGCCGCAAGGCGAAATTATGCAAAGTTTCACAGCAGGACATATTTCTACTGAAGAAGCAGCGGAATTGATTGACACTTTGAACAAAACACTTCGCTTGGAAGAAAACGAATTGACGTTCTACACCGGTGTTAGTTATCGGAATCTTGCCGTAATACGAGCCGGCAATGATAATTGCCGTCCCTTGTTTTCACGCAATACGATGACCGCACCGCCGCATGATTACACTGATAAACTTGTTGCGACTGCATTGCCGACAGGAGACGGTGCGGATATACTTCTGCGCTTGATGAACGAAAGTAAAAAATTGTTTGCCGGACATCCCGTTAATAAAAAGCGGATTGCCGCCGGTAAATTGCCCGCAACGCAGATTTGGCTTTGGGGTCTCGGCAAAAAACCCGCTCTGCTGCCGTTCTCACAGCGGTTTGCGAAAGTTCTTGCGTCAAATAATTTTAGCGGCGGAATGATAACTGCTGTTGATTTGCTTCGCGGCATCGCTTCGCTTATCGGTTGGCGGCAAATTGAAGTTCCCGGTATTACGGGTTATGTTGATACTGACTATGCTGCAAAGGGACGTTATGCTGCTGACGCGCTGAAGGATTTGGATATAGTATGCATTCACGTTGAAGCAACGGATGAAGCGGGACACGAAGGCGATGCCGCTAAGAAGGTGAAAGCGTTGGAAGATATTGACGGCAAACTTCTGCCGCCGCTGCTTGATGCGCTGTGTTCTAACAAAGAATGGCGGTTATTGATTTCGCCGGACCATTTGACACCGGTTGCGCTCAAGACGCACACTTCGGAGCCGGTGCCTTGGCTGATGTGCGGCAGCGGTATTAAACCGGATTCAAACGTACAATACAACGAAGAGACGGCGGCGCAATCGCCGGTATTTTTCAAAGACGGCTGGAAAATGATGGAGACGTTTCTAAGGTATTGATAAAGAGACTTACTTTCTTTCCGGAAGCAGAATATAGCAACCCGCCTTCACGTCCAATTTGACGGAAAGAACATCGCTTTCAAGTTTAAGTGATGCCTCGCGTTGTGTACCGCCGTTCTTAACCCAATCGACCAGCGGATTGAGACAAACAGAACGGATATGGGAGTCCGTAACAAATAGTACGGAATAGTTTTTCAACTCGGTAAGCAAATCGTCTTCGTTCAGAATGTCCGTCAGATAACCGCAATGCGTTAGAAGCAGATGGAGATAAACGCGTTCTCTGCCGTATACGTTGCCTGATAGTTCACCCCAAATATCCGCAAAAATAAAATCCTGTATATCCTGTCTAAAAACAAAGCAGTGGATTGAAAACGAGGTTTCAACCGGTATAAAAAAAGCACCGCAAGTGCCGATAATTCAAGCACATGCGGCGCAATTCAACGTAAGTCATTATGTGATAATAACTTACGGTTTGCCCGAAAGAGGACTCGAACCTCCACTCCGTTTAACCAGAACTAGGACCTGAACCTAGCGCGTCTGCCAGTTCCGCCATTCGGGCATAATACATTCTCTGTCCGTACATTATATCACACATTTTCTTTGATGCAAGATGACCTTTTCGGCGGTTCTACGAACCGTCCGCTAAACTTTCCCATATTTTCAATTATAATTTTTATCATGTTTTTTCGTGACTTCAGTGCAATAATATCATGTCCGACATCGACCTTCCTCAACCGCTTTGGAAATCGCCAATCTTTCTTCTCATTATGGCGGTATGTCTGCCCATTTTTCTGTTTGGGGCGTTCCTGTTTTTCATTTGGGCACCGCCGCTGGTTATCTCAACGGAAACAACCCGCGTCACCGGTCCGCTGACAGCCAAAGGCGACATCGACTTCTTCAAAGCACTCGAACAGCGGTTCTATCCGCCGGAACTCGCAACCGATGACAACGGCTTCCGCGACTTCATCCGTCTCTTCGGCGATGTCAGTGAGATGCGCTCCAACCCTGACAGCGATTTTTACTGGCGGCAAAGATGCGAAAAACTCGGTCTCGACCCGAAT